>JBMDXV010000001.1:0-4683 GCA_048594525.1 Gammaproteobacteria bacterium
GAATGATTTCAGTTTCGGACGGGCCCTGCACCGCCTCAAAATTGATAGCAGACAAATTGAGCTGCGGAAAGCCTGAACGGACGACGAGGTCTCCCACTGCTTCGCGCACGAAAGGGTAAATGATGTTGGGGCAAACTGTTGAAAAAGCCTGCTTTTGGCCCGCTTCATCTAAATTTTCGATATTAAATACCCCCGCCTGAATGATCTCCACGACAAAAACAACGGTCCCACTACAGGTATTCGTGCATTTTAAATGAATCGATATTTCAAAATGATTAGGCTCCGCCAAGGCTTTGGATTGCGTGCTGATTTCAAAATTGAGTTCCGGCTTCCACTCTACCTGAAAGGCTTTGGCGCCTTCCGGAATCTGTAAAGACAAATCTTTCACATATAAACGCAGTAACTCTACGCGCGGATCTTTAGACGCCTGAAGGTCAGCAGAAGTATTCTGATTTTTTTTAGCCATTTTCTTTTCCTTATTTTAACTTTTTGTTTTGTATGGTGGGAAGGTTGCCTTTTTTCCAATTCGTCATCCCGCCCTTTAATACGGCTACTTTTTCAAATCCTTGTTTTTTAAGGAGAGAAGCAGCGGAGAGCGCTCGGGTTTCTTGTTGATCGATAAGAAGAATGGGGGTATCTTTTTTCTTGATATGCGTATCGGGCTTGGTCCTTAAATGAGCGAGAAGGATGTTTTTCGCACCGCGGATGTACCCTTTTTCAAACTCGACATAATCCCGAACATCGATCAGGAGATGCCTTTTTTGGTCCATAAATTTAATGGCTTCATGGTTCGAGAGTTTTTTGATGCCCCGGCCATTATCCTGGTACTCAACGAAAGCAACGGCAATAAATAAAAGTACAAACAAGACGACAAGCGGCAAATTATGAATCAGAAAAGGAAGCAAGGTCATGAATCACATTATCAACAAAAAGGTCTGTAAGTATAACAGACCTTGATACGGTTTGGGAATGTGTTTACATGGCGCTAGGTGGCGGAATTCCGACGTTATTATTTACGTCTGCTTGAATGGCAGTCAGGCAGTTTTTTTGCGTTGTCGTATTCGTGCAGGCTATAGGATTAATAATCTTAAGGCCATTATTGTAATTGATTTTCAGTTGCACCGTGATAGCGGGACTCAATAATGCAACATTACACGAAGTTTCAGCCGAATCAAGCTTAAAGAGTGCGCTTGCCCCTTCGTTGGGAGAGATATTAGGCAAGTCTATGCCACAGCCAATGGCTGAAGTCCAGCCAGGAGCTAAGCCCAGATTGTTTTGTGCAGGGAAAGTCACCACCATATTATCCGAATCCGTTGCTTTCGCGATGCCAATACCATCCAGTTCCGGCAATATTAAAGGAGGCGAAAAATAAATCTTTTCAGTATTCCCGAATATCTGTACTATCAAAGGGCTGGCTTGATTTGCCAGAAGGCCATTTGCAAGAGGATGACCGTATTGATCTAATACATTGGCACCATCGGGTATATTTAAAATCACATTGTAGCGAGTCGGATCACTATCAGGAGAGGGGGGAATGGCTGAACCGGACATGTCCCCAATGGTAATGAGAAGCGGATACATCGTTGAAGATTGGCCCGGGGCTGGCTCAACCAGCGTGCCATCTTGACCGAGCTCATCATCATAAGCAAAGGTATAAATGTTTTGATCCGGAAAACTATGAAATACCTTAGAATATAAATCGTACCAAGGCGCCTGTTTAGGTGTGTACCAGTTTGCGTTATCTTGGTAGAACTTGCCCGCTTCATTCAGTTCACTAAAAGTACGCTTATCTAAAATCAAGTGATCTCCGGGCAAAAGGCCCGCATCAAAAGCGGAAGTCAAGTTTCGTGTGATAATGGCGCCATAGGTATTATTAGCTGGCGCGCCTTGATCCTGTCCTGTACCGCCAAAAAAAGCACCGGATAAGGTGGGCTTAGGAAGCCTAAAGGTGTCTGCACTATTTCCATCCGTAAAAACAAAATTATTATTGCTATCGACCTGACCTGTAAAAACAGGCATTGGTTTTCCGTTAATTTGATCTGGGTCGGTGACTTGTAAAGTATTATTTTTATAATATTCCCATACTGCATCAGCATAGCTCTCATTATTCGAATTGGTAAATTTATTTTGCTTTACTCCTCCGTCCAGGTCGGTTAGGTAGGCTTCATCAAAAGGCTGCTCATAAAACTGGGGTGCACCTGTTGTAATGGCTTTGTCAGGGGATGAGACCCGCAATACCGTATTTATATCCCGATAATTATAGGTGAAAAACAGTTTCCTCCATTCATCTGAAACATTGGAAGCGGTGAATGCAGACCATGCCGTACTTAAGATGTCCGATCTTTTTTCAGTTAATCCAGAGTAAGTACCCGTGCCCGTCATCAGTAAATGCAAAGGAATTGCAAAAAAGTCGACCGCCGTTGGATTGAAATAAGCTTGGCCATTCATATACGTAAATTCAACTTTATCATAGAGAACGTTATAACTTGGATCTCTTTGATTATAGCCGTCTGGGTCTTGCAGGAGAGATTCTTGTATATTGGTGACAGGATTAATCTGAGCTGCGATATTAAATTCCATACCTTGTCCCATCGAAATATAGATTCTACCGGACTGGATAGAGGGAAGGTACAGGTAATATATTCCATTTATTTCAGGAAAGGCAGACAGCGGCGTGCCAAGATCTTTATAGCGCTGAGTGGGATCCACTGCTACGCATGTCCCTATCCCGTTCGAATCAAAAGAAACATAACAACTTTGCGCGTTAGCCGTGGGTTCAAAGCCTTTTACGCTGATATAAATATCCTGAGCATTAGCAATCATAGATTGATTCATAAACCCCACAGGCATAAAGCCGGGTTTGGTTGGGGGAATGCTGTTATTCGCAGTAACGGACAGGTTGGTCACAGCAGGTTTCGTATTTAAGCCTTGAATGCTGAGGGGAAGAGGGGCCGTAGTGGGCGTGGCATTTGTAGAATTCAGAGTGATACTGCATGAACCATAGGCGGGAACAGTGCTACAGGTATTGGTGGTTACGGAAATGCTGCCAGGCAGGCCGGATACCGTTACACCTTCTACCGGTATTTCCCCAACATTTTTGACTGTGATTTGGCCTGCCCCTGTCGATAATATGGGGAGAGAGGGCGGCACGGTGATGTTTGTTTGCGAACCCGCTGTAATGGTAAGGGACAATGCCACGGTATTTGTGTTAGTTCCTGCAATGTTGAGCGAGACATTACCAGCTGAGGCGCCCGTTGACGTGAAGGTGATTGTGCACGCATTGGGCGGCAGCGTATTCGACAACCAGAGCCTGGCCTTTTTAAATAAAGAGGAAGGAGCGGGCGGCAAGTTTGCACAGCCTGAGGCATCTACGGTAACTGATCCATTCAGGATCGGGTTAGGCGTCACATTGATGTTTGTGGCTGCAACTCCGCTCTCATTCGTGACGGTCACTGAACCGGTATCTGTGCTATTTAAATTCAATGTAGTAGGACTTACGCTAATCTCTGCCATGGAAGGCGGCAAAGGCGGGGGAACCGAAACCACCAGATTAGATTGCACTGGCACGGTATTCAACCCTTGAAACGTGATTAAAGTGCTCCCTGCAGCAACGCTATTGTTTGCTTGTAAGCTGAGATCACATGTCCCTGAAGCCGACGCGGTGCACGTTCCCGCAGTCACGCCCGCAGGGCCCGATACCTTAATATCAAGGGCTTGGATGCCAGTATCCAGATTGCTCACTTGAACGGTTGTGGCTTCACCTGCCACAAGGTTAATGGGAGAAGGCACGCTGATATTTAACAAAGAGAGCGTGAGCGTTGGCAGGAGAAGATTAGTATTGGTCCCTTGAATACCAATTTGCCAGGATCCGGAAGCCTCGCTTGTACTTGATGTAAATACCAGTTGGCACGACTTCAAGGCATCAATGGTGTTACAGCCCGAGGCTTGTACGCTAGAAGGCAATCCTGTTACAGTAATGTTCTCTGCTGCGACCTTGCTCATATTCGTTAAAGTAATTGAAGTCGTGTCCGGCGTTTTCAATTGAATAATGTTCGAACTCGCGACGATATCAGCCTTAAGAATAGGTGTCCCCGACACGATTAAATGTGCCGATAGGACATTGCTATCCGCTCCAGCGATACTAATCGTGCTATTCCCAGGCGCTGCGTTATTTGAAATCAAATTGAAACTGCATCCACTAAAGGACTTAGCCGTACAACTTGTGCTCGTTACGCCTGCTGGCAAATTTTTGGCCGAAATATTTACAACAAGGTTTGGGAGGTCGTTGATGACATAAACCGACTGCGTCCCCGTCGTCTCGATTACAAGCTCACTGGGCCCACTGATGACCCCCCCGCTTTGCTGTCCCTTTTGACAACCTGGCAGCACCGCCAGAAAAAAAAGAGAAAAAATAATGAGTATATTTTTTAAATAAATTTTATATTGAAAAATCATTTTGATATTATTTTTAAATTAATCTCATAATTATATCACTAAATAAATATTATTGGAATAGATTTTTCAAAAAAATATTTAATGTTTAATAGGACTTACGCATTGACAGGTGGGAGTTGGTTTGATCTTAGAAATTGAGATCCATTTTGAGAAATGAAATTTTTAATGACCTCCAAAAACAAATCTCGCTTGACCTGATACCAGTTATCAATGGCTTGCTGTGCTCGC
>JBMDXV010000010.1:0-22488 GCA_048594525.1 Gammaproteobacteria bacterium
AGGACTGAAGTCTTTTTCGCCTGAAGGCGAAGGTTTTTACCAAAAATGGGACAATAAAAAAATTTATGGTATTTTAACCCAGTACCGCTAGCAATTTTGCTTCATCCCAAATGGCGAGACCTAAAGCTTGAGCCTTAGCTAATTTAGACCCTGCAGCTTCCCCTGCAATGACTGCAGTGGTATTTTTAGAAACACTCTCTGTCACCTTCGCGCCTAAAGCTTCAAGCCTCGCTTTCGCGTCCGATCGAGATAACCCGGGCAATGTGCCTGTCAATACAAAGGTTTGACCGGATAACGCCTGCGGAAGGGAATCACGGGGCGCCTCCGTCCATTCAATGCCTTGCAAGAGGAGATCTTTAATCAAAGCCCGATGCGAGTCTTCTTGAAAATAACGGGCAACACTCATTGCAATCGCAGGGCCAATTTCATGGATGCTCTCAAGGCTTGATGCTTCCGCAAACATGAGTGCATCCAGATTTCTAAAGTGTTCCGCCAGGAGTTTTGCGGTGACAGCGCCTACTTCGGGAATACCTAGCGCAAAAAGGAAACGCCCGAAGGTCGTTTTTTTACTCTTTTCAATTGCATTTAAAATATTGTCTACTGACTTTTCCCCTTTGCGGTCCAGTGCCAAGAGCACTTCACGATTCAAGCGGTAAAAGTCAGCGGGCTGAATAACGAGTCCTGCATCCACCAGCTGCGTAATGAGTTTAGGGCCGAGGCCTTCAATATCCATCGCATTTTTGTGGACAAAATGACGCAGACGCTCTTTGTGTTGTGCCCCACAGCGCACGCCGTTCGGACAGCGAATATGCACTTGACCCGGCACAGTTTCCAAGGGACTGTGACACTCCGGGCAGACGTCAGGAAAAATTATGTCTCGCGTCTCAAGAGGACGCTTATCTTCTAAGGCTCTCACCACTTCAGGAATGACATCTCCTGCGCGCTGGATAATCACCGTGTCGCCGATACGTAAGCCTTTGCGTTCAATTTCGTCTCGATTATGTAAGGTAGCATGCGATACTTTGACGCCTCCCACAAACGCGGGCATTAAGATCGCAACTGGCGTAATCACGCCCGTGCGACCGACCTGAAACTCCACATCAAGTAAAGTGGTTTCAACCTGCATCGCCTGAAATTTATGGGCTAGCGCAAAACGGGGGGCACGCGCTACAAAGCCTAATTCTTCCTGTAAATCCTGGCGATTGACTTTATAAACGACGCCGTCAATTTCGAAAGGCAAATCTTCCCGAATACTACCAATCTTATGATAAAACGCGAGTGCAGCTTCACTACCCTCTACCACTTCCTGCAAGGCTGTGAGAGAAAACCCCCAGTTTTCCAGACGCTTTAAAATCTCTGATTGTGTGCCGGGGCGCTTCCATTTGCCCTGTGTAACCATGCCATAGGCAAAGAATTGGAGATCGCGCGCTTTGGTAATCGCGGCATCAAGCTGCCTTAAACTGCCTGCTGCCGCATTGCGGGGATTTGCAAATTGCCGACCTCCCGGCACTTCATTTAATTTTTTGAATGCCGCTTTCGTCATATACACTTCACCGCGCACTTCGAGATACGGAGGCGGATTCTCGTCTGATAACACCTGTGGGATAGAAGCAATATTCAAAGCATTTTGGCTAATATTTTCGCCTATTTCACCATTGCCTCTTGTCGCCGCACGGATGAATCTCCCCCACTCATACGTCAGCGATACGGCAAGTCCGTCAATTTTGGGTTCGCAACAGATTATTATCTGTGCTTGGCCTGTTGTATCCTCTACCCGTTTAAAAAAACGCTTTACATCTTCTTCACTGAAGGCATTGTTGAGTGATAACATTGGTTCACAATGCTGAACAGGAGCAAACTGAGGCAAAGTTTCGCCTCCTACCCGTTCAGTAATGGAATCTTTTGACTTAAATTCAGGATGTGCTGCTTCTAAGGATTCAAGCTCGGCAAACAGGGCGTCATAGACTGCATCTGCAACAATAGGCGCATCCAGCGTGTGATAAGCGTAGCGATATTGCTCCAGGGTTTGCCTTAGGGTTTCAATGTGGGCTTGTGTAAGATTCATTTTTAAACAGAAAATCGAATGAAGAAGGCCTGGCATTTTAAATTCATTCTCTTTATAATGCACCCCCTCATACGGAGTATAGCTCAGCTTGGTAGAGCGCTGCTTTCGGGAAGCAGAGGCCGAAGGTTCGAATCCTTTTACTCCGACCAAATTTTATCTATCTCGCATCAGCCTTGAGAGCAACAGGTGCATCAAGGCGTAGGAGATGAGCGTCCCCATAATCAAAAGAATGAGGCAAGCAAATAAGAGAGGGGTATCCAGCCGGCTCAAGGCGTTTTGCATCAAAAAGCCCAGGCCCACACTGCCGCCCACCCATTCCGCCACGATTGCGGCCAGAATGCTCCAGGTCACCGACACTTTGAGCCCGGACGCCACAAAAGGCAACACCGATGGCCAAACCATAAACCGAAACAAGCGCCAGCGCCGTGCCTGCATGGTGTAGGCCAAATCAAGATAAAGGGGATTTAAATGTGCAAGCCCTTCAACAAAGGTCGCGAAAATCGGGAAAAATAAAGAGAGCACGATCACTACGAGTTTTGAAGACAACCCGATACCGAGCCACAACACAATCAAAGGCGCAATGGCAAGCATGGGCAAAGCCTGGCTCATTAAAACCAAGGGGTTTAACAAACGCAGCAAAAAGGGCGAGCAATAACACAGCAAACCTAAGGCAAAAGCAAGACAAAATGCAATGAAGAGGCCCAGCAAAGCCTCCAGAAAACTCATCCCGAAATTCGTTAAAAGCAAGCTGTGGTTATCGATCAGTGAGACAAACACTTCGCCCATTCCGGGTAAAAAATAATCGGGAACATGCAGCCCATGCCTCAGCGCAAACCAGATGAGCACAAGAAGCAAAAAAACAATAAGATAAGCAATAAAATTTTTCATAGCCCGTATTCTAACACGCCCCTCCCACCTCAGCCAAAAAACTTTAAGATAAGCCTTGCAATCACTACGCTCCCCTGCTAGAATTGCTTCTCATTTTTTGAGTGAAGGGGATTCTATCGTGTCAAGAGTGTGTCAGGTTACAGGAAAAGGGCCAATTTCGGGCAATACTATTTCCCACGCGCATAATAAGAATAAGCGGCGTTTTCTACCGAATTTGCACCACCATCGGTTTTGGGTTGAAAGTGAAAATCGATATGTCAAATTACGCGTCTCAAGCCACGGTATGCGAATTATTGATAAAGTAGGCATAGAAGCCGTTTTAAGTGGTCTTCGTGCTGAAGGGTGTAGCGTTTAAAGGAATTAAATCATGGCAAAGAAAGGTAAAGTTGAAAAAATTAAACTAGAATCCAGTGCAGGCACAGGTCATTTTTATACGACCACGAAAAACAAGCAAAATACGCCTGAAAAACTCGAAAGGATGAAGTATGATCCGGTTGTTCGTAAACATGTTGAGTATAAAGAGAAAAAAATCAAGTAATCTCTTCAGAACGACCTCAGCTAAAACCAGATTGCAAAGAGGCGCGTTAGGCGTCTTTTTGTTTTTCTGCTTTGGGACGCAGAGTGCCTTTGCAACCTATCACCCTCCTGTCAAACCTAAGCATGCGGAGCTTCATCAAAGAAGGTTCAAGGCCCACCCTATTCTCGCGCACCACACCATTCAACACGCAAGTAAATCCCTCTATACGCATCACACGCAGCCTACTTTGGCTTTTACGCCTATCCCAACCTTCGGGCTCCAACATCAGCAAACCTTGGTGTGTGATGCCGCAGTCGCAAAAATCGGCACGCCTTATGTTTGGGGAGGAACAACGCCCGGAGGCTTTGATTGCTCCGGGTTTAGTCAATACGTTTATAAACAGGATGGAATCATCATCCCCCGCACGGCAGCAGAACAATTTGCAAGTTTAACGCCTGTGAAGCAAATTGAACCGGGAGATCTCGTTTTTTTTAGTCTGGACGGAAATCGCACTGTTTCTCATGTAGGCATTTATCTCGGAGGGAATGAGTTTATCCACGCGCCGGGAAGAGGCCAGTCTATTCAAATTGATGACTTAAACACTGCTTATTGGAAAGCACATTACGCGGGTGCACGCAGAGTGATCGCGTTAAATAATCCACCCGCATCACGAATTAACAGTACTCGCACTATTTATAGGAGCTACGGAATAACCCGCCGAAGCTAAAACATGTTGCGTGTTCACATTCACAATACGGGCTATCCAATTGCCGCTACAAACAATGGTTGCTCCCGACGCTGTAGTATGAATGACGGTACGATAAGCCCAGGAGACATCGTTAGACGTATTCATCCCGCGTGAGAGTAAAAATTCCGAGCTTTTGCAAAATCCCCCCTGGGGGGCAATCCAATCAATAGCAAGAACATCAGAGGCCCGGGTATCCCAGTCCACCATTGTTGTTGCGATAATGAGGTTATCCCTCGGTGCAAGACTGATCGTGGCGCTTGTTTTTGAAACATAAGTACTAGAAGTTATGCCTTGCGCAAAAGAAAAGCTCATTAACGGAGCCAATAAGAGGATAAAAATATGTTTTTTCATAAGCTTTATTCAAAATTATTTTCTCAAGATTATGGCACAGACTAACGCTAAAATCAACGCCTCCTGGAGTGAATTACTTGTTATAACACCCTATCTCAAACTAAGCAATTTTTGTATAGTAGCCCTCCTTTATTTCTAGGAATTTTTATGGCCACCCATGCAACGGATGCAATGGACCATTCCAAGTTAACCGCGCTTCATTGGAGAGTGTGGTTCTTATCTGCCATGGGTATTTTTTTGGATGGCTTTGACCTTTTCATTATTGCTGTGGCTCTCCCTCTTTTAGCCCTGCAATTCTCAGCTAGACCTGCAATGCTAGGCTTAGTGGGCGCTGCTGCACCTTTAGGTTGTATTATCGGTGCAACGCTTTTCGGACGATTCACGGATCATCTTGGACGTAAAGCGATTTTACTGATTGACCTTCTGTTTTTTGTTGTTTTTGCAGGCCTTTCTGCAGCAGCCTGGGATATTCAATCCCTTATTATTTTCCGTTTTCTATTAGGAATAGGAATTGGTGCAGATTACCCCGTCTCCTCAACTTATATTACCGAAAACATGCCTACCCGATTTCGGGGTAAAATGCTTGTTGCAGGCTTTGGCTTTCAAGCTTTAGGAATGATTGCCGGGGCAATTCTCGGAATTGTGGTGCTGAAGCTATATCCCAACCTCAGCGCTTGGCGATTTATTTTAGGATTTGCGGTCATTCCTGCGGTAATTATCCTCTTTTTTCGCTTAAGCCTCCCTGAAAGTCCGCGTTGGCTTATCGGTAAAGGAAAACACGAGGAAGCCGCTCAAGTGGCTTCTAAGATGACAGGTAAAAAAATCAATATCGATGCTATTAAAGTGGCTTCAAAATCAAGCTTTAGCGATTTATTTTCCAGACGATATATCGGTCGCACTGCCTTGACGGCGCTCTCCTGGTTTTTAATGGATGTTGCTTTTTATGGCGTTGCTCTTTTTACCCCCATCATTATGGCAAGCTTTGCAATCAGCCACAACAATGATTTTTCTGAGAGCGCATTATCAGCTATTTATCACTCTGCGTGTACAGAGATTTTTCTGATTATTGGGGTGTTGCTTTGCATCTTGATGATTGATCATGTAGGCCGCATCAAGCTCCAAACCTGGGGATTTTTCGGTATGGCGATCGGTATGTTCATTCTCGCAAGCGCAAGCTTATTTAGCGCTCATTCCACACAAATGCTAATGATTTTTTCCGGTTTCATTCTCTTTTTCTTAATGCTGAACGCTGGCCCAAATCCTACTACTTTTTTATTACCCGCCGAACTTTTTCCGACCCACCTTCGTGCGACAGGTCATGGCTTTGCATCAGCATCAGGGAAAGTGGGCGCTGCCGTCGGCATTTTCATTCTTCCCGTTTTAAAAGCAACGCTTGGCCTTCCCATCACTATGTCAATTATGGGGGTTGTAGCATTATTAGGATTTTTACTGACAGCCGCGCTCGGATTTGAAACCAAGGGCAAGTCCCTCGACGATATTCAAAAAATAGAATACGAAATGAATGCAGCAGAAGTCAGTCTTTTGAATGTACAAGACGATATTCAACGCCTCGGGAGCGACTTAAAGCGTGTAGAAGGCGCATTACATTCGGCTTTACGTGAAATTCGGCGCTATCAGCAGCCCCCCAGGTAAAAGATAAAAGCTAGCATATTAAATCCGCGGCTTGATATCAAAAGGCGTGGGCGTGTTATTGTCTAGATCCGCGTTCTTTCTAGCTTTATTGATTTCCTGAACCATTGAAATTGCCCCGGCTGGAATGCTCATCTCCCCGCTATTGTTAGCTGGAGAGGGGCTTGGCGCAGGAGAAGTCGCCGCTTCTAGAATATTGTCAACCATGTTGTCTACATTAACATGTTCAGCATCGGGTCCTAGCGCGTGCTCGACATGGTAACGTACAATAGCGCTCTCCTCAGCTTCTTTCTCGGCCTCATGCTCATAATATTCCGCTGAATGCTTCATCAGTTCCAGGACCTCTTTTTTAGACTCTGCCTGAATATGTTCAAGGCCTATTTCCAGCTCTTTTTCATCCTCAGCAATGGCTTCTGCCGCAAAAGCTTGTGGTTTCGATAAGTCGACGACGTGGCCATTTTGTGCAAGCTGAACCACAACATCAAAAGGATCTTCCGGAGTATGTCCACTTTTTTTAGGTGCGGGTGCGGGCGCAGGAGCTGAGGCGTGTTCCGGAGCCCCTCTATTCACTAAACTCACGCCCATAGTCTGCAATTGCTCAGTCCTAAGCTCATTTTTCTTTGTCATTTCTGACGCAGTGAGCGTTTGTTCACGAGGAGTCAGCGTTTTTGCTGGAACATTAACAGCCATTTTTTTTTCCTTTTTATACTTATAAAATTTATTTAATTATAGTTTTTTTATTCACAAACGTCAAGCTGTGTGTAGCGAACTGCAGCAAACATCATTTCATACAAATATATGGAGCGGGAAACGAGACTCGAACTCGCGACCCTAACCTTGGCAAGGTTATGCTCTACCACTGAGCTATTCCCGCGCGAGGGTTGGTATTCTAGTGGTTTTTCCCCACTTGTCAATTCATTTTTTTGTTAAGGTGTTAATGATGAAGTTTACGTGTTTTCAAGATTAACCCTATAAGCGTGGCCAGGCCAATAATGCTCAAGCCCATTGCAATGTCAGGATTTACCTCAAAACTCAAGGGATGACCCATTGGGCTTAATGCCATAGGAACAGCTAAAATCACATCCATTAAGGCAGCGCCTGCAACCATGCCGCAGGCAATTACGATTTTACGTTGCAAACTGGTGTGTTCCTTAACACGTCGAGAGACGATGTAGCTCATTATAGCCCCCATGATTAAAGGAACCGTGCTCATCAAGGACAAGTACATTCCAATGCCCACGCTGATTAAAGACAGCGCTTTATTGAAACGTTTTAAAATGACCTGGATTAAGGCCACAATCAGCATTGTCCCCGCTCCGATTCCGAGCATTTTATAAGGGACCGCCCCATTAAAAATGGCCCCTGTTAATGCGGCCATAATGGCAGCGGGGGGAGCGGCAAGAGATTGATTGGGGTCCATTCCGCTCCGAGGCATTTGTCCTGCAATGCCATAGGCTGAATATAAGATTTGCATAATCAAAGGAACAATCAGGCTGGCAATCACGACACCAAAAATCAACATTATTTGCTGTTTCCGCGGACTTGCGCCAATCAGTTGGCCCACTTTTAAATCCTGCATGGTGTCATTCGCAATGCAGGCAATCTGCATAACCACACTACTCATGATGATGGTAATGACTTCTCCCATGAGAATTCCATGGCTGCTCAATGGCCCTCCCACTAAAGCCAAGACGGCATGTGTTAACAAAGCTGAAAAAATTAAGGCCGCTATCAGGGCGGATGATCCAGGACTCGCAGTCACTCCAACTAGGCCAGAAAAATAACCGCAGACTATAGCGATGACAAATCCCACAACGAAGACAAAAGCAAGACTCGCAAGAATACCGAAGAGATGCCCTGTTGTACTAAAACCCAGCTCGGGTAATTGAAAAAGATGGCTGAATAAAATTCCAAGCACCATGAAACACACAAGCAAGCCAAAGAAAACGGTTTTTTTCGATAAGTCTTGTTCATGAATAGGCAAAAAATGGGTTTGATTCAGAGCGCTTAAAGTCTTCGTCACATTCTGATATAAAGGCTTTAGCAAGCCCAATAGCGTGATGAATGCAGCCATGAGCATCCCTCCTACCCCTATATAGCGCATACTCATTGCAAATTGTGAATCAAAAAAATCCATTGGTGACCCTGTAAACATTAGCCCATGGCTCATACAAGGGAGGATCACGAGATAGGCTAGCACTGCACCCAGTAATAAGCTTAATCCTACACGAATTCCGACAATATATCCCGCTCCAATTAAAGCAGGCGATAGGCCTAAGCCAAAGCCAAATAAGCTCGCGCCTTTTACAATAAATTTGAGCCCTCCGGCGGCCATCACGCCCGTGCTTTGACAAAATTCAAGGATCGCTGCAAGCGTGCCTCCCCACAGCATCTCTTTGATACCCAACGTTTTGGCTTCTTTCAATTTCAACACTTCACTAATCGCCTGGCCTTCTGGAAAGCGTAAACTGGTATCGCTCAGGAGAGGTTTCCGGATAATCGTTGAAAATAATACACCGATCACGCCGCCTAAAAGCGCCAACAACACCGTATCGATATAATTAAAACCATGGCTGAATCCGATAATGACCAGTGCAGGAAGCGAATATCCAATTCCCCCGGCAATGGCTTCTCCACTCGAAGCTGCGGTTTGCACGAGATTATGTTCGAAGATCGTACTTTCTCGAAAAAACCGCATGATCCCCATGGATAAAATAGCCGCTGGAATCGATGCTGCAGTGAGAAATCCAACTTTTAAAGCAAGGTAAGTATTCGACACCGCAAGGAGCAAGGTCAACACAACAGAAACGATCACCACTTTTATAGTCAAATCAATTTGTTTTTGCATAATGTTAAATAAGTCTCCTGGCTAGAAAATCACGAAATTCGACTGAACTGCGCTTCAATTCGTTTGAACCCCGAGTAATTTTTGCAATACTCACAGCGTGGTTTTTAGAAATTTCACGTTGGGTTTCTTTCGCCTGAATCAAGGCTGCGGTGAGTTCGAGCCGCTTTTGTAAATCATCAATCTCACTGGGGGTGAATAAAAAAGCAAAACACTCATCGAGCAAGCTTTCTTTTTCAGCGGCTGCAAATAATTTTACTAAATCTTTGACTTGGATCATTTGAACTCGGGCATTAAAAAACGCTTGTAATGATACATAATTACAAAAGAGAATGCAAGCTATTTCCTTATTGATTAAAATAACTCAAGATCACCTGTGCGAGTTTAGGACTGACGCCGGGGACTTTTTGTAATTCTTCATAAGATGCTTTTTTGACTTCTTGCCACCCGCCAAAAAATTTAAGAATTGCGGCGCGTCGTTTGGCACCGATGCCCGGAATTTCTTCTAAGTGCGAGCTCGAACGCTTTTGATCTCGACGTTTGCGATGCCCGGTAATGGCAAAGCGATGGGCTTCATCTCGAATTTGTTGAATGAGGTGGAAAGCGGGATCATGCGGGTCGAGGTATAAGGGAAGACTCCGCTCCGGGAGCCAGAGTTCTTCCGTCCCAGCTTTGCGTTCTCGCCCTTTGGCAACGCCGATGAGCCGCACACCTGAAATGTTAAGTTCTTGGATCACTTTCCGTGCTTCGCTGAGTTGGCCTTTACCGCCGTCAATCAACATCACGTCCGGCAAGTCGTTATCGGCGCTGAGACGTTTGAGTCGACGCAATAAGACCTGATGCATGGCAGCATAATCATCCCCTTTTTGAATTCCGGTGATATTGAAGCGGCGATAGGCTTTTTTGTTAATGCCCTGTTCATCAAAGACGACGCAGGACGCGACCGTTTCCTCGCCCTGCGTGTGGCTGATATCAAAGCATTCAATCCGCCGGATCGACTCTGTTAAACCCAGGCGCTCCTGTAACAATTTTAAGCGGTGCTGCACCTGTCCTTTTTCTAAGATGTAACGGGATAAAGCCTCTGTTGCATTTAATGCGGCAAGACCCAGCCATTTTAAACGGATGCCGCGCGGATTCAGATTCACCTTGGACACCCGGCCAAACGTCGCGCTGAAAAATGCGGCGAGATCTTCATCCATTCCAACAGGGTGCGAGACGACAAGCTCCTTCGGGAGCTTGGCATGCTCCCTGGCAAAATAATATTGCTCAACAAAGGCCTGCAAGATACCGGCTGGCGTGTCCCAGGCCTCTCCTTTGAAATAAAAATTCCGACTTCCTAAAATTCGGCCGTTCCGAACTTCTAGCAAATCCACTCCGTAAAATAAGCCTTCCTGGCTCACGGCCAGCATGTCCACATCGACATCGAGTCGGGTGCTCACGATTTGACTTTCCTGCAATTCACGCAGAGATTTCAACTGATCGCGCAGACGGGCGGCGGCTTCAAAATCAAGGCGATGCGCAGCCTCATCCATTTTTTCACCCAGTGCGGTTAAGACATCTCGGCTTTTTCCTGCTAAAAATAAGCGTACATTTTCTACATCTTTGGTATAGGCTTCCGGCTCAATCAAGTTCACGCAAGGGCCGCTACAACGCTTGATTTGATACAAGAGACAAGGTCGTGAGCGATTTTTAAATACCACATCCTCACACGATCTCAGTTTAAAAATTTTCTGTAGGAGTTCAATCGTACTTTTCACAGCATACATCGAAGGGTAGGGCCCGAAATAATCCCCCTTCTTCAATGTTTTGGCGCGAATGCCCGCCAAGCGAGGAAAGGCGTGGTGGGATAAGCTCACAAAGGGATAGCTTTTATCATCCTTCAACAATACATTATAGCGCGGCAGATGGGCCTTGATCAGTTGCTCTTCGAGGAGCAAGGCTTCTTTTTCATTGCGGGTGATCGTGACCTCAAAGCGCTTGATTTGAGTGAGAAGTGCCGTTGTTTTGATATCATGATGCACTTTTTGAAAATAGCTCGACACCCGGCGCTTTAAATTCCGAGCTTTGCCAATATATAAAACCTGCTCTTTCTCATCCAAAAAGCGATAGACGCCCGGCGCATCCGGCAAGGTCTTCAGGAGGGAAATAAAGCTGAGTTGTAGGGCCTCGTTCATGGTTTGGATTGTATCACAGCCTATGCTATACTCACCCACACTCGTAACACGGGACTGATGGCGCATGGGTCGCATTCCTCATTTTTTCAAAACCTTTTTTCTGTGGGAGTTATTGATTGGTTTAAAACTCACAGGCCGCCATTTTTTTTCTAAAAAAGTCACAGTGCAGTTCCCTGAAGAAAAAACTCCGATCTCCAACCGATTTCGCGGGCTTCACGCCCTTCGGCGTTATCCTAATGGAGAAGAGCGCTGCATTGCTTGCAAGCTCTGTGAAGCCGTATGCCCGGCTCTCGCCATCACGATCGAAGCCGGCCCTCGGGAAAAAGATGGCTCTCGTCGCACCACGCTGTATGAAATTGATTTATTCAAGTGTATTTTCTGTGGGTTTTGTGAAGAGTCTTGTCCAGTGGATTCGATTGTGGAAACCAATATTCTCGAATATCACTTTGAAAAACGAGGCGAAAACATCATGACCAAGCAAAAACTCCTGGCCATCGGCGATGCAATGGAAGCGCAAATTGCCCATGATCGCGCGCTTGACCGGGCTTATCGCTAAGATGCACTTTGCTGAAAACACTGTCAATGAGCCCTTATTTATTCGAAGCTATCACAACCATCTCATCAAAACGCTTCTCGCTGAATTCTCAAGTCCGATCGTGCTGTTTCATAACGAAGCCCGCGAAGGACTTCTCCCCCAAAGTTTTGACGCCTTGACGGTGACCCACTTTCAAACGCTTTCCGACTTATCGCCTGAACTCATTTTACTGGGGACAGGAGAAATCCACCTCTTTCCGGCACCTTCTCTTTTACAACCTCTCTTTAAAAAGCGAATCGGCATTGAAACCATGACGACCGATGCCGCCTGTCGCACCTTTAATTTACTCTTGGCTGAAGAGCGCGCTGTCCTCGCTGCACTTTTTGTGTGAAGAATTTAAATATCCCAATGATCACACCGCTCACGGCAAGATAAAGGGCACCCGCAACGAGCCAGTACAAAATAGTCTCATACGTTTCGCCAATCAATTGCTCGGTCACGCCGGTTAATTCAAGCACGGTAATTGTACTCGCAAGCGAAGTGCCTTTTAGTAGCATCAAGATTTCATTACTGTACACTGGCAAAACCATACTGAGTGCACGGGGAAAAGTGATTTTTCTGAAAATGTGTATTCTTGACAGCCCCACTGCCTTCGCCGCTTCCATTTCTCCTTTCGGAATGGCTGCAAAAGCGCCCCGCAAAATCACCGTGGTATAAGCGCCTGTATTTAAGGTGAGCGCCAGGATGGAACAGGTAATCGGCGAAACAACCAGGCTCCAGAGAAAGGCATTATCGTGCAGCCAACCCACCTCCGCTAATCCGTAATAGATGAAATAAAACTGCACCAGCATAGGCGTACCGCGCATCACAAACACATAGCCCTGCACAACGCTTTGACCGATCTCGCTCCAAAAGGATAAGCCGGTTAAAAGGCTCGCAAGAACAAGACCACATCCCGCTGACGCCCCTAAGAGCAAGAGGGTGAGTTCCAGACCATGCCAGAGACTTAAGAAATCCATGCGGTTTTCCCCTCAAAAAAGCGTTTTGATACTGACGTTAAAAGCAAATAAATCACGGCGGCTAAAGCGTAAAATACAAAAGCTTGGTGGGTTTGGCTGGCAGCGAGACCAATATTATTCATCATCTCGCCAAAGCCTATGAGAGAGACGAGTGAGGTATCTTTCAAGAGGGACAACCATAAATTACTAAGTCCCGGTTTTGCATGGTGGAGCATCTGCGGCAAAATAATTTTGCGGAATCCCGGTATAGATGACAATCCGATAGCCTCTATGGAATCAAACTGCCCGCGCGGAATCTGATAAAATGCGCCTCTGAAGACCTCAGCTGAATACCCTCCAAAAATGAGCCCGAGGCTCAGGACGCCAGCAACGAATGAATTAATCCCCACATAGTGACCAAACATTTTGCTCAGAATAATCGCGCCGCCGAAATAGCAAAAAAACAATACGACAATTTCAGGTAAGCCACGCAGCATGCTTGTCAGACACAATGTCGGCCAGCGAAATAGAGGCTTGCGACTCAATTCACCCGCTGCCATCACTACACCGAGCATCAGGCCCACAACAAGGGACACCAAAGCAATAGCAATGGTCCACAGCATGCCCGTTAAAATTAAAGGGAGATACCCTGAAAACATATTAGTGACCAAACCACTTGTTTACGATTCCCTGATATTGGCCACTCTTTTGAATCGCTGCGAGCGCCTTGTTTAACTCGGAGACTAGCGCCGGATTATTTTTATTCACCGCAATGCCATTGCCCGGACCAAAAAAAGTTTCGTTGACAATCGGCTGACCGACAAGCGCGTAACCTGCCGCATGATTGTCCTGTGCAAGCCAACTTTGAATAAGCGGCGTATCCCCCATGACTGCATCGACACGCCCCGAGGCCAGATCCAAAAAAGCATCCTCTTCGCTACCATACGTATTAATTTTGATATGCGATCCATACGTCGCTTGGAGATACTGGTAAAACGTCGTATCCCCCTGAACGCCAATGGTTTTGCCCTGAAGACTTTGCGCGTTCAGCACTAAGCCACTCCCTTTTTTTGCAACAAATGAAACCGTATCCTGATAATAAGAATTTGTAAAATCGACCACTTTTTCTCTCGCTGGCGTAATCGCAAGGGAGGCGATGATCGCATCATATTTCCCCACTTGAAGGCTCGGGATCAAGCTATCAAACGGCGCATTGACAATCGTACACGCTGTTTTCATCTCTGCACACAATGCGTTCATGATGTCGACATCAAACCCAATGATTTGACCTAGATTATTCACCGATTCGAATGGCGGATACGTTGCTTCCGTCGCAAACGTTAAGTTTCCTGCCTCGCTTGATAAGGCCCAGCTTGAGATTAAAATGCCTAACAGTAATTTTTTCATTCTATCGCTCCTTTATGATGGGGGGGTTAATAATAAACTGCGTCCATGAAAGCTTGTAAACGCGGCGTTTTAGGCTGGTTCAACATGGCTTTCGCCTCACCTTCTTCTACAATTTTGCCCTGCTCTAAAAATAAAGCATGGCTAGCCACCTCCTTCGCAAAGCCGATCTCATGCGTCGCGATCAGCATGGTGGTGCCTTCTTCTGCTAAAGCTTGCATGACTTTTAAGACTTCCTTCACATTTTCAGGGTCGAGCGCACTCGTGGGCTCATCAAACAGCAATACTTCCGGCTCCATCATCAACGCCCGCGCGATCGCCACCCGTTGTTGCTGCCCGCCGGATAACTGGCTCGGATAAGCGAATTTTTTTTCACGCAAGCCCACTTTTGCCAAGAGTGCTTCTGCCTTGTCTTCGGCCTCCTGTTTGCTTGTGTGCAAAACCTGCCTGGGCGCTAAAATTAAATTCTTCTCGACCGTGAGATGAGGCCAGAGATTAAAGCTCTGAAACACCATGCCTACTTTTTTTCTTAAGGCGAGAATTGCTTTGGACTGTTTGTGTATCGAGAAACGTGTCCCTCCAAAATTAAATAAAAATTCATCAATTTGAATCTGACCGGCGCTGGGAATTTCAAGTAAGTTTAAGCAGCGCAGCAGCGTACTTTTCCCAGAGCCACTGACACCGAGCAGCACTTGAATCTCTCCACGCTTAACATTTAAGTGTATATCGTCTAAAACAACATGTGATCCATAGGCTTTTTTTAAGCCTTGAATGCTGATATATGCGGACTCCATCACTCTGAATTTTTGATCATTTTAATGAATAATAACTTAGCGGTTATTTTGACGCAATCAGGATCTCCTCAAAAGTGCTCCTTTTCTGCCGACCAAAAAAAACCCGCTGATGAAGCGGGTCTTTTGTTGCAACAGGTAAAACAGGTTGACTTTACATCATACCGCCCATTCCACCCATGCCGCCCATTCCACCCATATCACCGCCGCCGCCCATAGCAGGAGCGTCTTCTTTGATTTGTGTGATGGACGCTTCAGTCGTCACCATTAAACCGGCAACAGAGGCCGCGTTTCTTAAAGCAGAACGCGTGACTTTGGTGGGATCCAGAATCCCCATTTGGATCATGTCGCCAAATTCGCCAGTGGATGCATTAAAGCCGTAGCTGCCTTTGCCTTCAAGGATTTTGTTGAGGACAACAGAGCCTTCGCCGCCTGCATTTTCAACGATCTGACGAAGTGGCGCTTCGAGCGCACGACGGATGATGGAAATACCATGATCCTGATCGGTATTGTCTCCTTTCAAATCGCGGAGGGCTTCAACGGCACGCACGAGCGCCACACCGCCGCCCGGCAAAACGCCTTCTTCTACGGCAGCGCGTACGGCTGAGAGCGCATCGGTAACACGGGCTTTGCGTTCTTTGATTTCGATTTCAGTGGCTCCGCCCACTTTGATCACAGCGACTCCACCTGCAAGTTTCGCCAGGCGCTCTTGCAGTTTTTCACGATCATAATCTGAAGACGTGTCTTCAATCTGTGCGCGAATCTGTGCTACACGGCCATCGATATTCATCTTTTCACCTGCACCGCTGACGATGGTGGTTTCTTCTTTGGTCACAGTCACTTTTTTAGCGCGACCCAAATGCTCAAGCGTCGCTTTTTCAAGGGACAGCCCCACTTCTTCTGCAATGACGGTGCCGCCTGTTAACACAGCGATATCTTCCAACATCGCTTTACGGCGATCCCCAAAACCGGGCGCTTTCACTGCACACACTTTGACAATACCGCGAAGATTGTTGACGACGAGCGTGGCTAAAGCTTCGCCTTCGACATCTTCCGCAATAATGAGGAGGGATTTACCTGCTTTTGCAACGCCTTCTAACACAGGCAAGAGCTCACGAATATTCGAGATTTTTTTATCCACGAGCAGGATATAAGGGCTTTCGATCTCTGCCGCCATGGTTTGCTGATTGGTTGCAAAATAAGGCGAAATGTAGCCGCGATCAAACTGCATTCCTTCTACGACGTCAAGTTCATTTTCAAAACTGGAGCCATCTTCCACGGTGATCACGCCTTCTTTACCTACTTTTTCCATGGCCTGGGCAATCATGTTACCGATAGACTCTTCTGAATTCGCAGAAATAATTCCAACCTGTGCAATCGCTTTGGAGTCTTTGCAAGGCGTAGACATGTTTTTAAGGTAATCTTCAACGGCCTTGCTGGCTTTATCAATGCCGCGCTTTAAATCCATGGGATTCACGCCCGCGGTCACATACTTCAAGCCTTCAATCACGATAGATTGTGCAAGCACGGTTGCCGTTGTGGTGCCGTCTCCGGCGTCGTCATTAGATTTAGACGCCACAGCTTTAACAAGTTGCGCGCCGAGGTTTTTCAATTTGCATTTCAAGTCAATTGACTTTGCGACGGTCACGCCATCTTTGGTGATTTCAGGATCGCCATAACTTTTTTCGATGACGACGTTACGCCCTTTGGGGCCCAGCGTCACTTTTACTGCGTTAGCGAGAATATTCACGCCTTCTAACATTTCAAGTCGCGCATCATTTCCGAAATTTACTGTAACTGCCATTTCTCATTTCTCCTTAATCAATAATTGCCATGAGGTCTTCCTCACGCATCATCAAGTATTCTATGCCATCAATTTTGACTTCTGTGCCAGCATATTTGCCAAAATACACGTGGTCTCCCACTTTCACTGCCAAGGCACGGACTTGGCCGTTTTCTAGAATCTTCCCCGTTCCGACGGCTGCAATTTTCCCTTTCAGCGGCTTTTCGGTTGCACTATCCGGGATCACAATTCCACCCGCGGTTTTAGTTTCTTCTTCAGCACGTAATACCAGTACGCGATCATGAAGAGGACGAATTTTAAGTGACATCTTCTATCTCCTGTTTCTGTTAGATTCAATTTAACTTAAAAGTGCATGATCTTTCACGCAACGTTAATGATCTGGGGACGCCTCTTCTTTTTTTCAAGAGCGCACCCTCCTTTTAAAGTCGGCGCATTTTACCTGACTTCTTTGAAGATGAACAACGGGTGTTAGCAACGATTAATCAAGATTATTTTGACAAAGGCCAAGATTTTGTTAAAATTCACGTTTCTTAATAATAAGCAAGAGATTTGAATGCCCGTGGTATCGCTCCCAGATGGGAGTAAACGTGAAATTGCGGTGGAGACCACTTGTTTGGATTTAGCCCAATCAATCAGTGTCAGCCTTGCAAAATCTTCTATTGCCGCCTCTATTAACGGCAAGCTTGTGGACCTCTCGACCCCTATTACTACTGATGTGAACATTCAACTCTATACGGTGAAAGACCCTGCCGCACTTGAAGTCATTCGTCATTCGACAGCCCACCTCCTCGCTCAAGCTGTAAAAGCGCTTTATCCTAAAGTGCAGGTCACGATTGGCCCTGTGATTGAAAATGGTTTTTATTATGATTTTGCAGGCGCGCCTTTTACGGATGAAGATTTGCCTCGCATCGAAAAGAAGATGAAGGAGCTCGCAGCAGAAAAACTCCCTGTCACCCGCCATACCTTATCGCGTGACAAAGCCCTCGCTTTTTTTGAATCCATAGGCGAACATTATAAAGCTGAGATTATCCGGGATATTCCATCCGAAGAAATTTTATCACTTTATACTCAAGGGAATTTTACCGACCTTTGCCGTGGGCCGCATGTCCCGCATACTGGATTTCTCAAATCATTTAAGCTCATGTCTGTTGCAGGGGCTTATTGGCGGGGTGACGCTAAAAACGCCATGCTTCAACGCATTTATGGTACGGCCTGGCGAAACGATGAAGAACTCAAGCAATATCTTTATCTTCTCGAAGAAGCGGAAAAGCGCGACCATCGCAAGATCGGCAAAGCGCTTGACTTATTTCACTTTCAAGAAGAAGCACCAGGAATGGTGTTCTGGCATGAAAAAGGCTGGACGATCTGGCAGATCATTGAACAATACATTCGCCGGACTTTGCAATCTTCCGCCTATCAAGAAATCAAGACCCCACAGGTACTTGATCTGTCGCTCTGGCAAAAGTCAGGCCATGCGGATAAGTATCTTGAAAACATGTTTCTCACGCATTCTGAAAACCGAGACTATGCTTTAAAACCCATGAGTTGCCCCTGCCATGTTCAAGTGTTTAACCAAGGTTTGAAAAGCTACCGAGACCTCCCTCTTCGCTTAGCCGAATTTGGGATCTGTCATCGCAACGAGCCCTCCGGCGCACTGCATGGTCTTTTGCGCGTTCGCGGTATGGTGCAGGACGATGGTCATATCTTTTGTACTGAAGATCAGATTGAAAGCGAAGTCTCAGGATTTATGGACCTTGCATTTGCGATGTATAAAGACTTTGGGTTCCACGATATTCAAATCAAGCTTGCCACTCGCCCTCCACAAAGGATTGGTGAGGAGACCCTATGGGATAAAGCAGAAACAGCTTTGGCAGAGGCTTTACGCAAAAGCCATATTCCTTTTGAATATCTCATCGGAGAAGGTGCATTTTATGGCCCGAAAATTGAAATGCATTTGAAAGATGCCATTGGCCGTTCTTGGCAATGCGGCACGATCCAAGTTGACTTTAATTTACCTACACGCTTAGGCGCCGAATATGTGGCAGAAGACAATACTCGCAAAATTCCCGTCATGCTGCATCGTGCGATTTTAGGCTCGATGGAGCGCTTTATAGGCATGCTCATTGAACACTATGCAGGGAATCTTCCCTTATGGCTTGCTCCAGTTGAAGTGGTTTTAATGAGTATCACAGATCGACATAATGCCTATGTTGGAATGCTCACGCACCAACTCAAAAAACAGGAAATTCGGGTGAAAGCGGATTGTCGCAATGAAAAAATAGGGTTCAAGATTCGTGAGCATACACTGCAAAAAATACCCTATCTCCTCATTGTGGGAGACAAAGAAGTGGAAACAAATACGGTCTCCGTGCGGAGCCAAAAAGGGGAAGATTTAGGAGCCATGGGCATCGATCTCTTTCTAAAAATGTTACAACAAGAAAAGGAGAAGTAACCATTAAAGAAGAAAATGATAAAGTGCGAATTAACCTCGATATTCGTGCGCGCGAAGTCCGCCTTGTCGGTGCAAATGGCGAGCAAATCGGTATTGTGCCTTTAAGTGAAGCGGTGGCTCATGCTCAAGCTGCGGGTCTGGACCTCGTCGAAATTGCAGCACAAGCGGCGCCTCCCGTCTGTAAAATCATGAATTATGGCAAATTTGTTTTTGAACAAAATAAACAAAAGCAAGCGGCTAAGAAAAAGCAAAAGCAAATTCAAATTAAAGAAATCAAACTTCGCCCCGTCACGGAAGAAGGCGACTATCAGGTTAAACTACGTAATCTCATCCGTTTTCTCTCTGAAGGCGATAAAGCCAAAGTCATGTTAAAATTTAGAGGCCGGGAAATGACCCACCAGGAATTAGGCATAGCGATGATGAAGCGTGTCGAAGCCGACCTTGCAGAATACGGTACTGTCGAACAACAAGTCAAGCTCGAAGGGCGGCAAATGTTCATGGTGCTTGCACCCAAGAAGAAAAAATAGTACACTCGCCCTCCCGTCAATGGGGTAACTATAAAAAAAGTGAGAAACGGCATACCTGCAAAGGCATTCACATGTTCTGAACAGGTAGAATCAAGGAGCTAAAAATGCCAAAAATCAAAAGTAAAAGTGGCGCGTTAAAGCGCTTCAAGAAAACAGGCAGCGGCACATTTAAATTTCGTCGTGCCAATCGCAATCACATCTTGACGAAAAAATCGACCAAGAGAAAACGGCACTTGCGTGGAACGAATTTGGTTGATGGAACCAATCATGATCACATCCAACAATGTTTACCGTACGTCTAAGGAGATTTAAATGTCAAGAGTAAAACGTGGGGTTACCGCAAAAGCCCGTCACAAAAAAGTTTTAAAACTCGCCAAAGGATATTATGCAGCGAGGAGTCGCACTTATCGCATGGCGAAACAAGCAGTCGTCAAAGCATCGCAATATGCTTATGCCCATCGCAAGCAGAAAAAACGGCAATTTAGAAGCCTCTGGATTGTCAGAATTAACGCAGCCTGCCGCAGCCATGAAATGAAGTACAGCGAATTCATCAATGGCTTAATGAAAGCAGACATTGATCTCGATCGGAAAGTGCTGGCTGACCTTGCGATTTTCGATGCGGAAGCATTCGCAGGCCTGGTTGCGAAAGCGAAGGCTGCGCTGGGGCGTTAGTTTTAATCCCTCAGTCACTGCGTGACAGCTCCCTTATTAAGGGAGCCAAGATCCCCTCTTTGACGGAAGCGATGCTTCTTCGTCCCACCCCCCTATTATAAAGCTTTGAAGCAAGTCATAGCTCTCGCCCCCCTTAATAAGGGGGGGAAAGCGACGACAGTCGCTGGGGGGATTAGGCATTGCCCATCATAAGGCACAGCCCTAATCCCTCAGTCACTGCGTGACAGCTCCCTTATTAAGGGAGCCAAGAGCTATTGTAATGAATTGGCGATTTTTACCGCCTTAGCCTATTTGAGTCGTATCTTCTAAATGCTTGTGTTTTTTGGCTAGGAAGGTATACATGGTGGGCACTACGAATAAGGTGAAGCATGTACCAATGGTCATGCCGCAGGCGATGACAATTCCGACGTTGGAGCGGCTGACTGCGCCTGCACCTGTGGCCATAACGAGTGGGACGACGCCGAAGACCATGGCAAACGTGGTCATCAGGATGGGGCGAAGACGGGTTGCGGCGGCTTCAACAATGGCTTCGCGAATGCTGCGTCCCTGCTCTTGCAGTTTGTTGGCGAACTCCACCATCAAAATACCGTGCTTACTAATGAGTCCGATGAGGGTGATGAGGCCTACTTCTGTATAAATGTTGATAGTGGCAATCCCTAAATAAAGCGGGATGAGGGCGCCACAAATCGAGGTCGGCACGCTCACTAAGACGATAATCGGATCGCGAAAACTTTCAAACTGCGCGGCCAAGACGAGGTAAATAATAATTAAAGCGAAGATGAACGCATAAACCATGCTATCGCCTTCTTGAATGTATTGACGAGATTGCTGTGAGTAATTAATGTTCATCTCTTTGGGTAACATAGTTTTGGCTTCACCGTTCAAATAGTCGAGGCCCTGACCGATCGTCACCCCGGGCATGAGCATTCCCTGAATAGTCACTGAATTTAACTGGTTGAATTGATTCAAAGTTGAAGGCTCAGTTGAATTGCTGAAGCTCACGAAGGTAGAGAGAGGCAACATCTTCCCTGAAATCGTACTCTTCACGTAAAACTGATTGAGTTGCTGATCAGTCTGCCGTAACTTATCGTCGACTTGAGGAATGACCTGGTAGGAATAGCCACTCAAAGTAAAATAATTGGCCTGGGCATCGCTCATCATCACACCGAGGGCGTTCGCGATATCCGACATATTTACACCGAGCAAGGCTGCTTTATCGCGGTCAATATTCACGGTCAATTGCGGTTGATTAAACAGCACATCCGTATTCATAAACATAAACAAACCACTGCCATATGCTTTATTAATCAGGGATTGCGCATAGTTATAGATTTGCGCCTGCGGATCAGTTCCGGTGATCACAAACATAATTGGCAAGCCTTGAGGACCCGGAAGAGGCGGCATAATGGCGGAATACAATTGAATACCAGGCACGGCCGCTAACTCTTTTTGTAAAATAGGCAAAATTTGCATCGTGGTTTTACTGCGATCCCCCCAAGGCTTATAGACAACGCCCCCTAAAATGTTGTTATCAGAAGGATATCCATCTACAATAAAATTACTTTGTTCTCCTACACTGTTTTTCAAAATGTTGCCCAACTGATGATTAAATTGACTGAGATAATTTAAATTAGCTGGGGTCGGACCATTACCGAAGACCATAATAAAACCTTGGTCTTCATTAGGCGCGAGTTCTTTTTTTGTTTCCATAAAAAAGAAGACACAACTCGCAATCACCACAATCCCCACAAGTAATACAATAGGTCTGAAATCTAAAACCGCTTCGAGCCTACGGTGATAAGCGCCCTTCACCTTTTCAAAAAGATGGTCGATTTTTTTAACAAACTTGCCTTCTAAGACTTTGTGATTAATTACTTTAGAACACAGCATGGGTGAGAGCGTTAACGCCACCACGCCTGAAATGATGACAGACGCCGCAAGCGTAAAGGCAAATTCCTTAAAGAGCGCACCCGTCATTCCCCCCAAAAATCCGATCGGGGCAAAAACAGCCACGAGCGTCGTCGTCATAACGATGACAGGGCTCGCAATCTCGCGCGCGCCCATAAT
>JBMDXV010000100.1:0-2031 GCA_048594525.1 Gammaproteobacteria bacterium
TAAATCCAGTACTTATTCTGCATTAAGACTGTTAATTACTCTTAAAAATTATTATTTTTAAATCAATAAATCCACTCGTTTGAGGAATTTTGCAAGTGCCTCATTTTTCTACACAAATCGATTTAGTCAAATCCATATGCACTAGAGAATGGTTAGTAAAACCTTAGGTTATCTTGCAATTGGTATAACCCATTTCGGTCAGAGCCTCTTAATTGTTGCAGCGATGAGTATAAATCGCGCCCTGGTCAAACATCTTTTAAGTTTACCAGATGTGGATATCAGCCTGCGCGATCGCTCCGGAAAAAGGGCTATCGATTATGTGAGGGGAGATTCTGAATTATTAGCTGACTTTAAAAGAGTTTCGTTACAAGACCTTCAGCAGGTCACGACAAATTTCCAAAATTTTAAAGGGGTCTTTTTTGACCTGTTTACGGCGAGAAAAGAATCGGATTGTTTCCTGGAGCAATTAAGACAGGAACCCAATGAAGCAAGAAGATTTGAACTGGCGCAAAATTATGTGAGAAGAAATAGGAATGAGGCTTTGGCTCAGGCCCTGGTGCAGGAAGTACCTGCTTTAGGACTCTAAAACAACTTTATCTCAAGAAAAGACTCAAAGTGTTTTAACTCAAACCATTTTAAGTTAAAATGATTTAAGTTAAACTCTTTTAAGTCAGTGAGGTCAACATGTTTAGGACATTCTTCCCAAAAGGCATTGCGAAAGGTGAGCAGTTTTTTAATCGCGAAACTGAACTCAAACGGTTGGTGGGAAATATTAAAAATGGTGTGCACACCTTATTGATGGCCCCGAGGCGGTATGGCAAAACCAGCCTCGCGAAAACTGCGTTGCGGCAAACGGGTTTTCCTTTTGCAGAAATGGATTTATTTGTCGCCATGAGCGATATTGATGTCGGTGAAAAAATTATTTTGGCGGTGACAGAGTTGATCCAGCAAGTCTCTTCGGAGCCAGAGCAATGGTTTAACAGCTTGCGTGATTTTTTCAATCAATCTCATAAAAAATGGACGATTGGCATCAAGGGTTTGAAACTCGAGTTGATCCCCGATAATCCTAAAACCGTAGCACAAAATATTCTGGACGCCTTGGAAGCCCTGGAACATATTTTGAAAAAAAAGAAAAGCAAAGGTGTGCTTTACTTCGACGAATTTCAAGAAATCCTCACAACAGAAACAGGCCAGTCGATTGAAGGCGCCATCCGACATTTTGCGCAGGAATGCGAACAGGTTATTTTCATTTTTTCGGGTAGTGATCGCAAAATGCTGAAAAAAATATTTAATGATCGGACGAGACCCTTGTTTTCACTCTGTGACGAAATTAAACTGCATCGCATTCCCGCTTCTTATTATGTGGATTACCTCAAAAAAGTCTCACAAGAAACTTATGGACAAGCGCTAGATGACAAAGTCATCCAGGAAATTTTAGAGCTCTCTGCCCGACACCCGAAATACGTCTACCTCTTAGCCTTCGAAGTATGGTTTGCCTGCGAAGATAAACTCCCTACTGTGGAGGCCGTGCGATCCATCTGGAAAGAATACGTTACACTCAAAAGAAAAGATGTGCGTGCGGAACTCGAAAATCGCAGCCAATCCCAACTGAAAGTATTGATGAATATTGCAAAAGGCCATACCCGCGCCCTCAGCAGCAATGAAAATCAACAAAAGCTTTTGCTCAGCAGCAGCGCGATTAGCCAAGCCTTGAAGGTGCTGGAAGAGCATGATTTCATCGAGCGGACATTAGAGGAGGAATATAGGATTATTGACCCTTTGATTGCATCGTCTCTTAAACTGACTGCTTAGACCAAAGTCTTTAAAAAATATTCTCCGTCTGATGGGTCAGCATTTTATAATCCTTAAAGCTACTACAATCATAAGCGGGTGTTATACCAATTGCATTATGTACCCAGGTTTAATTAGAATACGTTTCCACATATAAAAGTGAATCAGCGATGTCAAAACCGAAATTACTGCCTGAAGGTTTTATGGCCTATGATTTTATTTCTATGGCAAAGAAAGAAA
>JBMDXV010000101.1:0-7883 GCA_048594525.1 Gammaproteobacteria bacterium
GTGTGTTTTTTTGTAAAAAGGAGTATTTGCGGCTGTTTTAAGCATCATCCTTCGTCCAAAAATATTTCGATTACTCCTGAAAAAATCCAGAGTCCTATTTTTGGAAAACTCCAAAATCCATGTTCGACAGACTCCTAGCACCGATCTTGAGATCTGTGACCTAAGCGGACGGGGAAGTCTTGTTGTCTTCATCTCAGATCATCCTGACACCATCCAAACCATCTTACATACGCTCCCTCCGCTGCCCTCTACGATCAGCTTCGACTTTCAGGGTCTAAAAGCGTTTCCCCTCTATTTTATGAATCATGGAGAAGCGGCCAATAACGGTACTATTACCCTTTCTAATCAACGGCACAGCGTCTCTTTCACTTTGAGCCGAACTGGCGTCTTGTCCCCTCCTGACTTTAAAGATAAACTGAACCCTTGATTTATACGCGGGTAGACCCATGCCTAAACCCTCAAAATCCAGCCATCGCTGGCTGAAAGAGCATTTTGATGACCCCTATGTCAAAAAAGCCTGGATCGACGGATATCGCGCCCGCGCAGCCTATAAATTAATCGAGCTTCAAGAGAAGTACAGATTTTTAAAGCCCAATCAATGCGTTGTCGATTTGGGCGCGGCGCCGGGAAGTTGGTCTCAAGTGGCTTGCAAATACATTGGTAAAAAAGGCGTGCTTATTGCACTTGATCTCTTGCCGATTGCGCCCCTTGAGACGATCACAATCCTACAGGGGGATTTTACAAGTGACGCTATTTTATCAGCGCTGAATGCACTGCTCGCCGAAAAAAATAAGAACGCAGGTCTTGATGTCGTCCTCTCTGATATGGCACCGAATATGACAGGCAACCGCACCACGGATCAGGCCCAGTCTATGTATTTAATTGAACTTGCTTTTGATTTTGCTAAAACGCACCTGAAGCCGGGAGGCGCGTTTGTCACCAAAGTCTTTCAAGGCCGAGATTTAGATGCTTTAATTTTGATCGCAAAAAAACAATTTAGCACCGTTCATTTCTGTAAACCGGATGCTTCTCGAGATCGATCTGCTGAACATTTCCTGGTATGCCTCGGGCTAAAATGAGGGCTCTTTTTAATCTAAAAAAAAAGAATTTTTATTGACTTTTACGAGGCATTGGTTTATAAATATCTCATTTATTAATAAGGACAAACAATGGCCGCACTCTCTACAAAGCTAAGCAATAAACAACTTGAAGATTTAAAGCTCAAATTTGCAAAAGTTTTAGGTCGTAATGTGCTTCACTCGAAAGAGCTTGAATCTTTCATACATCGTTTTTTAAGTCATAAAAAAGATGAAGAGCGCACCAAATCACTGGACGCTTTCTTTGCGCACATTCGCTTAGAGGATAACAAACAAAAAAAAGAGATTGAAGCCATTTTAGAAGAAGCGCGACATTCACTCAACGCATCACACGCGAATCATCCTGCCCCCCCTCCTGTGGCAGCGCCCAAGCCCTCTCCCGACACCCCCCTTGCAGAAACCAATAAGCAGCTGTATCTTATACAAAAAATAATGCAATTCACAAATACTGTTAAAGCATTAAGCGTTCAATTTCAGTCCGTCGCACAGACTATGCAGGCTTTACAATTTCCTATCCCAAGTCAAGATATTGCGCAACCAGCTGCATCGACTCTTCCCACTCCCGGGCAGCTTGCAGTCAAAAAGTTTAAGGCATCCATGGAGAACTTCATTCAACGAAACACGACCCAGATTGAAGAAATACAAGAGGGATACCTTCTCGCAAAAGAATATGCTTCTACCGAACCCGAAATTCAAGCTTTGTTAAATCGTAAACAATCCTTAGAACAGGCAGAAGAGGTTTTTAATGGCATGTATCAATTTAAAAAATTAGGAGGGGAATTACCGCAAAATCTGAATCAATTTATTGACGCAAATGCATCACGTTTTCAACAGATTGCTCAGCAAAAGGAACATCAGCATGGCTCCGCTTTATCGCATTGATCACGACTGCCAAAGATTGAAGTTTCAAAACAGGCAGCGTAAAATAATTTGTACACAACCTCATTGCCGACACATCTAGGGAGTTAAAAAATGAAAAAATACCATCATATTTTGCTGGCCATCGATGTCTACGAACATGACGAGTTGCTGATCACTGAAGCATTAAAGCTCGCCAAAATCAACGCAAGTCGACTCAGCTTGGTTCATGTGATTCCTCAAATTATTTCTACCGTTCCTTTTGCTTATGATTTTCAAGAAGCGGTGGTAATACAGGCAAAAACCCAAGTTGCCGCGATTCTGAAAAAATTTAATTTAAAAGAGGATCAAGTTTTTTTACGGCAAGGCCGCGCGCACGAGGAAGTCGCAAGCCTGGCAAAAGAACTCAAAGCTGACTTGATTCTCTGCGGCAGTCACGGCAAACATGGTCTTGAATTAATGCTGGGCTCAACTGCAAACGGCATTTTGCACTTAACGGATGTGGATGTACTCACCCTTCGTTTGGACAAAAAAGGCCGGCGTCTGGTTCAATTTCCTTATAAAAACATTGTGCTTGCTGTCGATCTTGCTCAGGATAATAAAGGCGTACGTCAAAGAGCCGCTCAACTTTCTTCCGATTTTGACGCCACCTTACATGTCGTCCATGCCATCGCTGATATTGCCGTCATGGGATATTATCCGGAGGTGAATTTTGACTTGAGGGGTGAGGCCAAAAAAGCAATCCACAGCTTAATCTCAAAAGAATCCCTGGCGGTTCAGCCTCAAAATATGCATGTATCAATTGGCCTTCCTAAGCAAGAAGTGCTTGGCCTTGCCAATCGTGTTAAAGCGGAACTTATTGTGGTTGGCAGTCATGGTCATAAGGCTTTTGCTTCTGCAATATTGGGATCAACAGCTAATGCAATCTTGCATGGCGCACAATGTGACGTCCTGGTGGTTCGTGTATAAGTTATAGCACGCCCTCTAGCCTTCCCCTACCTCAAAGTCAATACAACTCCTTGTAAACTTTTCCATTTTGCGTATAATTTTGCGATTATGTAAAAAATATAGGGTAAAAATAAGCATGTCAAAGGTCATTGTTGTCACTTCAGGAAAAGGAGGAGTGGGCAAAACCACCAGTAGTGCAGCAATTGCAACGGGGATTGCAATGAGAGGGTTCAAAACTGCTGTGATTGATTTTGATGTGGGTTTACGTAATCTCGATCTCATCATGGGATGTGAGCGTCGCGTCGTATACGATCTTATTAATGTGATACATGGGGAAGCTACTCTGAATCAGGCCCTCATTAAAGATAAGCGCGTGGACAGTCTTTACATTTTACCTGCTTCTCAAACACGTGATAAAGACGCCCTCACCCAACAAGGCGTTGAAAAGGTGTTGCATGATTTAAGCGAAGAACATAAATTTGAATATATCATTTGTGACTCCCCTGCGGGAATTGAGAAAGGAGCCATGCTTGCAATGTACTTTGCGGATGAAGCGATTGTGGTGACGAATCCGGAAGTCTCTTCTGTACGCGATTCAGATCGCATTTTGGGAATTCTTTCCAGCAAAACCCATAAGGCCGAAAAAAATAAGGGTAAAATTAAAGAGCATCTCTTGCTTACCCGGTACTCCCCCGAGCGAGTCGCTAAAGGTGAAATGCTGAGCGTGGATGATGTCAAAGAAATTTTATCGATTCCCCTTTTAGGCGTCATCCCTGAATCCAAAGCTGTACTCAAAGCTTCTAATGCAGGAATACCCGTCAGTCTCGATAAAGAAAGTGATGCCGGGCAGGCCTATCTTGACACCGTAGCCCGATTTTTAGGAGAAGATATTGCACATCGCTTTATTGTCGATGAAAAAAAAGGGTTCTTTAAGCGCATTTTTGGGAGGAAAGCGTCATGAACTGGTTGAAAAAGCTTTTCGGGATTCCTGAACCTAAAAAATCTTCCATGATCGCGAAAGAACGCCTCATGGTCATTGTTGCGCATGAGCGAGGCAGCCATGAAAGCCAGCCGGATTTTCTCCCCTTATTGCAAAAAGAATTGACGGCCGTCATTGCCAAATATGTTAAAATTGATACAGACCATGTGCAAGTCGAATTTGAACAAAAAGGCGGCCGTTCTGTTTTAGAGTTAAACGTTACACTGCCGGATGGGCAAATTGACTTTTCTCCTGCTACGAACATCAAACCGACTGTTTCGCGTCCCACTTCTGAAAAAATTAAAAAACCCGCTCGCCCGCGCTCCAAAAGCAAAAGCAGCATATAAAAAATTACTATATGTTGTAGTAAACTTAATTTAAGTTTACACTATGTAGTATACTACACTTCACACAAGGACAATAATGACCAGTATGCTTGACGCTGCACTTCATAAAGGCGCAACGGGACTTGATGATCTGGAAATGGGCGCTGCCCGGATTCGGGTTGATGATAAAAAAATCATTAACTGCCATGCTGATTTGAACCAACTCTTTCCCTTAAAATATGACTGGGCCTGGCAGAAATATCTTGATGCCTGTGCTAACCATTGGATGCCACAGGAAATCAATATGGCAGCAGACCTTGCGCTCTGGAAAGATCCAAATGGGCTCACGGAGGATGAAAGAACCATTTTAAAACGCGCGCTCGGTTTTTTTTCAACAGCGGATTCCTTAGTTGCAAATAATCTCGTTTTAGCTGTTTACCGGCATATTACCAATCCGGAATGTCGTCAATACCTTCTCCGGCAATCATTTGAAGAAGCGCTTCACACACATAGTTACACCTACATCATCGAAAGCTTGGGCCTTGAGCAAAGCGAACTATTTAATATGTATCGCGAAGTCCCTTCTATTCACGATAAAGCCGCCTGGTCTCTCCAATATACCCAGGGTATTGCAGACCCTTATTTTGTTACAGGTACGCTTGAAAACGATCAAAAACTTCTCCAAGACTTAATCGCTTTTTATGTGATTTTCGAAGGCATTTTTTTCTATGTCGGTTTTGTTCAAATCCTCTCTTTTGGACGCCGCAACATGATGACTGGCACGGCTGAGCAGATTCAATATATTTTACGAGATGAATCGATGCATTTGAATTTTGGAATCGATGTTATCAATCAAATCAAATTTGAAAATACGGACCTCTGGACACTTGAATTCCAAGAACAAGCGCGACGCATGATTCAGGAAGCAACTGAACTCGAATGCCGCTATGCCACAGACACCATGCCCCGTGGTATTTTGGGCTTGAACGTCGCGATGTTCCGCGAATACATGGAATTTATCGCCAATCGCCGTTGTCAGCAAATCGGCTTGAAACCTGTGTATCAGGATCGCGAAAACCCCTTCGGCTGGATGAGCGAAGTAATCGACTTGAAAAAAGAAAAGAATTTCTTTGAAACGCGAGTCACAGAATACCAGACAGGTGGTGCACTTTCTTGGGATTGAATGCATACTTCGAGAATCTTACTAGAGGGCTGGCTTGTTATTCAAGAAATTAAGGGCAGAAGCAACAAAGCGCCTTTGGTGTTCAGTCAATAAAGCACTCCCAAAAAAATCAGCATCCCCACCCAAACGTGCTGCTTAAATAAGGGCAAACTCGCCTCTTCATGTAAAACAAGGAGACGCCAAAACTGAAAGACAAAGAACAATCCAAGCATCATAAGAATGAAGATTCGTAAACTGGATAAACCTGTCATCCACCAAATGGAAGCCACGAAACCCCAGCATAACATTGATGTAAAACCGAGAAAGAGATAAACCCGCGCTTTGAAAAAAGTCGCAATCGACTTAACCCCAATTCTGAGGTCATCTCGATAATCAGATAAGGCATACAAAGTATCGTAGTGAATGGTCCACAGGATTGCAAAAGCATAGTAGGCCCAGGCTGTGCGGGTAATCGTATCATTCACTTGCAAGGCTGCCATGAGGAGCCCGAAATTAAAGGCAATGCCCAATACCATCTGCGGAAAATACGTGAAGCGTTTCGCCAAAGGATAAAACAAGGCGAGAAAAAAGGCGCCCACGCCGAGTAGCATAACCGATCGCTTTAAAAAAAGGAGCAAGAGGAGCGCGATAAACATAAGCGCCAGAAAGAGAAGCACGGCTTCTTTTGCTTGAATCACTCCGCGCTGCAAAGGCCGCGTTTTGGTGCGCGTCACCTGCCCGTCGATCTTGCGATCAAAGTAATCATTAATGACACATCCTGCCGAACGTGTCAAAAACACGCCTATAATAAAAATCAAAACTTCACGAGGAGTAGGCAACATTGGCCCACTATACAAGCCCCAGAGTGTGGGACACAAAATCAACAAAATAGGCCAGGGCCGATTGAGGCGCATTAATCCCGCATAGGCGGTTAATCTTGGAGACATTGAAGCCCTGCCTCTGTAAAATATTCGGTAATCGTGAGGGGAAAGCCTTCGACCCAAAAACGCGATCGTCGCGCAAGGAGGTAAGGGCCTTCTCCTTGAAAAATTTCGAAGGGATCACGCCTTACCCCCTCCTTTACAAAAAGAAAATGGTCTCCGATCGATTGATTGCCGAGATCTTGTAATTCTAATTGAAAGCGATAGAAAGTTTCAGCCGGGACTTCGACCTTTGCATACACGAGCACGGCGCCGTGCTCTTCATGGACGATCTCGCGCATAAACGTGGTGCCTGCTTCGCACCAATCTCGCAGCACGCGAATCTGCCAATCCTGATAATGCGTCCGATAAAAAGCGCCGAGCTTTTGTATGGTTTCCAGTTTTATAGGGGAATTAAAATCCATGCGCTGTAAATAGTATTCATTAAAAAAACAAATTATACTATGCGCTTTCCCAATTTAAGATAGAGACCATGCGCCCCAGCAAACGTTTGCCTGATCAACTCCGTGACATTAAAATTGAACGCCAATACACCAAACATGCGGAAGGCTCGGTTTTAGTGGCTTACGGGGACACTAAAGTGATTTGTACCGCAAGCCTCGTGGAAGGCGTGCCCCGTTTTTTAAAAGGGAAAGGCCAAGCTTGGCTCACGGCGGAATACGGCATGCTGCCCCGCGCCACGAGTGATCGGACCCAAAGGGAATCCGTCATGGGGAAGCAAACGGGGCGGAGCAATGAAATTCAACGCTTGATCGGACGCGCCCTCCGCTCTGCTGTCAATTTAAATTTTCTACCCGAATATACCCTCACCCTGGATTGCGATGTGATTCAGGCAGACGGCGGCACACGCACGGCATCGATCACCGGCGCCTGTGTGGCCTTGGCTGATGCGCTCCGCTATTTCAAGGAAAAGAATCTGATCAAATCAAAACTCCAAATTCCGCATCCCTTGCATCACCTGGTCGCTGCCGTTTCTGTCGGGATGTATAAGGGAGAACCCGTGCTCGACCTCGATTACCTGGAAGACTCGCAAGCCGAAACGGATATGAATGTCGTCATGAACGATGCTGAAGGCTTTATCGAAGTTCAAGGCACGGCGGAAGGCAAACCCTTTAGCGACGTTCAGTTCCAGGAAATGCTAAAACTGGCCCGAACCGGGATTCAACATCTCATTGAAAAGCAAAAAGAAGCCCTCGGCGTGCGTTCTGTCAAAGAACTCAAGTGGTAATCCTCAACACCAGATAACTTACATTCCAAGAAAAAATCATTGATTTTTTTATTTTTAAATGATATATTTATTTAATGATCGTTTATTTATATCAAAATGCTAGAGGCCCAATTAGCGCAACTTCCGCCTGAAATCTTAGAAAAAATTTATATTGCCGGACTCAAAAGCTGCACAACACCCGGTGAACTCCAAGCCTTTGATGCGGGCGTTGTTGCATAAGTCGCAAAATAATCAGTTGTAATAATTTCGTACATATGCTATTTTAGCCTGTTGCAAAATTAGCTCAATAATGGAAAAAATGCCCTACAAATACCCTGCAAGCAAAGGCTGGAATGTACCAAAGC
>JBMDXV010000102.1:0-1931 GCA_048594525.1 Gammaproteobacteria bacterium
ATGGCCATTTTTGTGCTGAGATCCGGATAGACGCGCGTACACATCACATCATAAACAGGGGTTAAAGTGAGTTTTTTAGAGGCGAGATGAAGTAAAGAAAAATTCTTGCCATGTCCGTCGTGATTGCCAATCAAGTAGTTAAAAATAACGCGCTGCAAGAATTCAGTGATTTCTTTTGCGGGAGTGCTAAACTGCGCCACCAGAGAAAAACAATCTTTTAAGCGTGGCCCGCCTTCGCTTTCATATTTATTTGAAGAAGGGATACCGAGCGCCTGACAAAAATCCTCCTGATGAATACGCATTATCCGATTGTTGCCGACAGGCTTGCGATCGTATCGCTCGATTAATAAGTAAGGCATCCCTTCCGCATACCGAATCATAACGGCAGGAATTTTAAACCCCATTCTTTCCGCGAGTTTTAAACAGAAATATTCATTTTCAACTGAATCCGGATAATTGTGTATGGCAGGCTTTAGAATATGAGTCGAAATGCTTTGAGGGTCAGGAATAGCGACTTTACCATCGATCAAACACACAGGGGCTTTATCTTGCACTCCGGCTAAAGAAAGCCTTAATCCCCCTTCAGCCATAAATAAAGGTTTTTGAGGAAGTTCGCGGATATGCCTTGCAAGTTCTGCCTCAGTACAGATTTTACCTTTCAAGCTGAACGCCCCGTCATCCATAATGGGGGCGCCGGGATCAACCAATGACACCGCCCCTGCGCAGTCTCCCCCAATTGCAGCAAGTAAGCTAAAAGTATTGTGGGGGCTAATTCCGAAACGCTTGGCAAGGACTCGGCGGGTGGCTTCTCCTTCCGGCAGTAAGCCTCCAAAATAAGCCTGACAACTTTTGTCATCATGCTCTTTTTTTATTAAAGGCAAGGATACAGATAAAGGAGATGAGGCTGTCGCCTCATAGGTAAACTCAAGTTTACCATAGGCATTTTGTTTTAAAATGCCACAGGGTTTCCCATGAAGCCGCACAGATAAAATTTTATTCGTCATGGGGAGGCCCTTCCGCTGTCAGCGTAATCCCAAGCATCATCATGACTTTCAATGCTTTTTCGAGCGCACACGTAGGCTTCCCTCGCTCCAGATCGACAATAAAACGCACACCCGTGCCACTTGCAGCCGCAAGGGTGGATTGTGTCATTTTTTGCGATAAGCGTGTTTTTTTGATGAGCGCCCCAAAATCAGCCGCAAAACGAATTGTCACAAGCACCTCCTTCAATTTACCGCTCGGTAAATTATATCTGTTTTGCAAGTATCTTTCAAGTAAAATTTACCGACCGGTAAATTGAGGCGCGTTATCTTGATCTCTAAAGGACCGTCGGGCCCTTCTGCTACACCTTAAGCATGTTTCAAAATGACAGCCGTTATGATGCCAATTATAGCGGGAACCCACACTCCACATATTCCGATCATCGCCCAAATGAGCGAGGTCTTTGTTTCAAGAAGGTCTTTTTTCGTCGCTAAATCTTGAGAAAAAATTTCTTTCAGCGTTTCTTCTTTAGCTTGAACTTGGCTTTGTTTAACGAAATCAAGAATAGCCACGGCTCTTTCATCCTCTGTTTTGGCTTCTTTAAATTCTTTGACAAATTCAGACATTGTAATGGCTTGGACGCTCATTCTACGCCTTTTAAATTAATAATATGTTTATATTAGCATATAAATGCCTACATTACCAAAATGAAATTTAAATTTTTAAGGAATGATTTCCGTAACACTGCCCTGATTGTCTGTTCCCAAGCCCTTGCCGCTGTTTGCAACCCAAACATGGCCACTATGATCGGCCGCTATCGTGCAGGGATTATGAAAGGGTGCATCCAACTACTTAACGCAACTATTAATAATGTAACGTCGTTGTTATAATTGTTAATTGTTACCTCTAAATTAAGAGGAGAAGTAGTTGTGAAATTAACAGATAAAGAA
>JBMDXV010000103.1:0-2675 GCA_048594525.1 Gammaproteobacteria bacterium
TGCAAAACCTCAATTTTACATCTTTCTTTATCTGTTAATTTCACAACTACTTCTCCTCTTAATTTAGAGGTAACAATTAACAATTATAACAACGACGTTACATTATTAATAGTTGCGTTAAGTAGTTGGATGCACCCTTTCTTTTATCCAATCAGAAGAGAGCGTTTCATCGACTATTCGTACTTCAAACGGCATCGTTTTTAATTGGATCACTCTATTCATCAGGAGCAGGCTTTCTGCTTTTCTTGCATCGCTTATTAAATCACCTAAGATCAAAGTAATTTTATTCATGACTTCATGCCCAAAAACTATATTTTTCTTTTTTATCATAAATGCCAAACCTTGCATACTTTTTTATCTCGGGCAATCTGTACACCTCCTCGTCAGACTTCTGATTTTAAGTATAATGTTTATCTTACTCGTTATTAAGGAGCTATCATGTCGCACTTTAAGCAGAAAAAAACCCTCCAAGGTCAGGATTATTTAGAAGTCAACCAATCCGGATTTGATTTGATTCGTAATCCTTTATTGAACAAAGGTTCGGCTTTTCCGGATGAAGAGCGCCGTGCGTTTTCTATGCTGGGCCTCCTCCCGCCTGGCATCAGTAATCTTGAGATTCAACGCGCGCGTTCGTATCAGGTTTTTCAAAGTAAGGTGTCTGACTTAGAAAAATACATTTATCTTCGCGAATTACAAGATTCAAACGAAACTTTATATTATAGTTTGCTCGAAACGCATATCACGGAGATGATGCCCATTGTCTATACCCCGACCGTGGGTGCGGGGTGTCAGGCGTATAGCTTGATTTATAGGCGTCCACGGGGATTATATTTGAGCTATGAGTGCAAAGAGGAGTTTGATGAGATTTTTGCGCATCCCCATTTTGATCAAGTGGAGGCAATTGTCGTTTCAGATGGAGAACGGATTTTGGGCCTCGGAGACCAAGGCGTCGGGGGGATGGGTATTCCTGTCGGTAAGCTCGCGCTTTATTCTGCTTGCGCTGGCATCCATCCGCATTCGACCTTGCCGATTTTACTGGATACCGGTACTAATAATGCGAGCTTGGTGCAAGACCCCTTATATATGGGCTGGCGCCATGAGCGGGTGCGGGGTCAGGATTATGAAGATTTTATTCAGGCTTTTGTGAAGGCCGTTAAAAAACGCTGGCCGCATGTGTTGTTGCAGTGGGAAGATTTTGCGCAGCAAAATGCGAATCCTATTTTGGCAAAATATCGCAACCAGCTCTGTACTTTTAACGATGATATTCAGGGCACAGCCGCCGTGGCAACCGGAACGTTGCTCGCCGCCGTACAGGCCACTGGCGCCAATTTGAAAGATCAGCGGGTGCTCATTGTCGGCGCGGGATCGGCGGGCTGTGGGATCAGTTCCCTCATGGCGGAGGCGATGGTGGATGCTGGTCTCAGCACAGAAGAAGCGCGTGCGCGTTTTTATCTCATTGATGCGCGAGGCTTATTGCTCGATGATAATCCCGCCCTGCTTCCCTTTCAAAAACCCTTTGCCCAGAAGAAGGCCAGTGTTGCAAACTGGACGCTGGGTGGGGCAGAGAATATTACGGCGCTCGATGTCATTGAGAATGCCAAACCGACTGTTATTGTCGGCGTGTCAGGTCAACCCGGGTTGTTCACGGAAGCCTTGATTCGGGCCATGGCGGCGCATGTCGAGAGACCTGTGGTGTTTCCGCTCTCCAACCCTACCTCGCGGGCAGAAGCAACGCCTGCGGATGTCATGACATGGACAGACGGGCGCGCCATTGTCGGCACCGGGAGCCCTTTCCCGCCGATTATGCTGGACGGCAAACCGCATCGCGTGGATCAGACCAATAATGCTTATATTTTCCCGGGCATGGGGCTTGGCATCATTGCCGTTAAAAGTCAGCGGGTCACTGATCGCATGTTTATGGCGGCAGCGGTTGCGCTGGCGGAGTGTTCGCCTGCCAAAAAAGATCCGAAGGCTAATCTTCTGCCTCCTTTATCTGATATTCGGAATGTGTCTTACCATGTTGCCTTTGCTACCGCCAAAGCGGCGATGGCTGAAAAGCTGTGTCCGGCCATGAGTGACGCGGACCTTTCCGCAACGATTAAAGCCAAAATGTGGACACCCGAATACCTGCCGTATCGGAAGGCTTCATGACGGTTACGCCTATCCCCACCCAATGGATTGGCCCTGTTTTGATCAAAGCCCGAACCTGGGAAGAAGAAGTCAGCGTTCCCCTTGCAACCTTTGAATCGACCTTGTGGCCGTCGACAGAGCGCGGTGCGAAGGTGTCACGCCTCTGTGGGGGAATTGAGGTGACCGTCCTCAAAAACAGCATGAGCCGGTCGATTTTACTCTATGCGTCTTCAGCACGTCGTGCAGTGGACATTTGGGAGGATATCCAAAAAAACCTGTCTCATTATCAAGAAGCTGTGTCGAAAACAAGCCGATTCTGTGAGCTTCGCGAAATACACGGCGAGGTCGTGGGGCAGAGTCTCTTTTTGCGCCTCTCCTGTTTCACGGGAGATGCCTCAGGGCACAACATGACGACTAAGGCGGCCGATAGTGTAATTGAAGCGCTCCTCTCACAATTTTCTGATCTTCGGTATGGTTCAGTGTCAGCTAATCTCTGTGTTGATAAAAAAGTGTCTGCGATCAATGGCTTACTGGGTCGGGGAAAA
>JBMDXV010000104.1:0-2550 GCA_048594525.1 Gammaproteobacteria bacterium
TTTGGTACATTCCAGCCTTTGCTTGCAGGGTATTTGTAGGGCATTTTTTCCATTATTGAGCTAATTTTGCAACAGGCTAAAATAGCATATGTACGAAATTATTACAACTGATTATTTTGCGACTTATGCAACAACGCCCTGCCGCAATGCTCACAAGCAACACAAGATTATTTTCTGAAACCTCTTCTCAATCCCGAAGGAAAAAGAAAAAGGGCAGAGATGCCTTTTTACAATTGCGCCGAAGTGTTAGAGGCTTCACCCCATTTTAAAACCCCCAAAAGCTCTGCACGTCCGCAAGACGCGCTTTCTCCAAAATGACCATCACCAGGCGATCAAAGCCCATGGCAATCCCCGCGCATTCGGGCAATCCCGCATCGAGCGCAGCGAGGAGATTCTCATCCATCGGCACTTGCGGCAAACCCAGCTTATCCCGCTTTTTCAAATCTTCTCTAAAGCGCTCGCGTTGTTCGCCCGGCTGAACCAGTTCATGATACGCGTTCCCTAGTTCAACTCCGCCCCAATAGACCTCAAAACGGGCCGCTACTTTTGTGCCGTCATGTAAAGTCTTGATTTTGGCCAATGCTGCTTGCGAGGCCGGAAAATCATATAAAAAGACTGGCTGATCCCATTCTGCAAATGCGGGTTCAATCACATGAGACATCAACAGCTGCAAGGCCGGATCGCGCTCCACTGTTTCCATGCCTGCGATTGACCCCACATGAAGGGCTACCCGATCCTGTAATTCTTTTAAAGGCGCCGTATGGGGATTGATGTTCAAGCATTGCTGAAAGGCCTCTTGATAAGACAATCTAATTTCAGAACATGATCCTCCCTTTACAGAGACCGCCGCGAGGAGGGCTCGGATTAAATCGGCCACTTCCTCCATCAGCATTCCATCATCAAAGCCGAGCCGATACCACTCCAGCATCGTAAATTCAGGCGAATGATACCGGCCATACTCATCATCGCGAAAACATTTTCCAAGCTGGTAACACGAAATAGGATAAGCTGCAATAAGGCGTTTCTGGTAATACTCTGGGGAAGTCTGAAGATAAAATGTTTTGCCGGGAAACGCGCTCGCTTGTGTCGTCATTGCAGACAAAAAGGGATCGGTCACCGGAGCCTGACCCAAAATAGGCGTCTCCACTTCGAGAACATGCCGAATTTTAAAAAAAAGCCGCACTGCCTCTAAGAGCCGGGCCCGATCTTCTAAAGACTTGAGCGCTATGGTGGGGCGCCACTCCTTACTTATTGACACGGGATAAATATTCTCCGGTCCGCGTATCCACTTTCACGACTTCGCCAATCTGAATAAACAAAGGAACACGCACCACCGCACCTGTTTCAAGTGTTGCAGGCTTTCCTCCCCCTCCTGAGGTATCCCCTTTTAAGCCGGGATCGGTTTCGACAATTTTGGCCTCAATAAAATTAGGCGGCGTGACCGTTAAAGGCAAATTATCCCATAAGGTCAAGACGCATTCCCCTTGCTCCATCAACCATTTAATATTGTCGCCGATGGCTTCGGGCGAAACTTGATATTGCTCAAAGGTTTCAGGCTGCATAAAGTGATAAAACTGACCATCGTTATAGAGATATTGCACATCCAGATCGGACACTTCAGCCGCATCAATATTGTCTCCGGATTTAAAAGTGCGCTCAATGACGCGACCATTTTTAAGATTACGAATCTTAGTGCGATTAAAGGCCTGACCTTTGCCGGGCTTCACAAACTCGTTCTCCAGGATGGCATAGGGTTGGCCATCTATGAGGAGCTTGAGCCCTGCTTTAAATTCATTCGTGTTATACGTTGCCATAAGTATTCCTTTCAGTTTAGCTCAAAAGCTTGCGATTCTATCATAGGCTTTTAATTTTGTAAGCGCATTGCAGTCCACTCTTCAGCGCCGGTAATGCTTGCAAAATCATCAAGAGACTTGACTTCGACTGGCAAAGACAACGCGCGCACCATGCTCGCCAAAGCTTGACCCGGTCCAATTTCCAGAAAAACCGAAACGCCTTGTTCCACTGCTGTGCGCAGTACTTTCTCAAAGCAAATTGTTTGCGCGATTTGAGCAGGTAAAGTTTTTAATATCCCTCCCTTCCGGGCAATCGAATTGGCATCAATCCCCGCCAATACAGGAAGTGAGGGATCTTGAATATTACACTCCTGCAATAACGCTGTAAACGGCTTCACGGCAGACAGGAGAAGAGGCGTATGGGAAGGCACGCTCACCCGCAAACGTCTGGCTTTCTCAAAAAGAGGAGTCAGTGCTGCGCTTTCTAAAAAACGCGCAAGGGCTGCTTCTTCCCCGCCGACCAGATAATGAATGGGACTATTCTCAATAGCGATGTAGCACTGAGCGTCTTTGCATAAGCGCTCTATCACTATTTTGCTGAGCCCTTTAATCGAAACAAGGCCTCCCCTCACCTTGTTTGCTCCATTCATCAGAAGGGCGTTGTTGCATAAGTCGCAAAATAATCAGTTGTAATAATTTCGTACATATGCTATTTTAGCCTGTTGCAAAATTAGCTCAATAATGGAAAAAATGCCCT
>JBMDXV010000105.1:0-4957 GCA_048594525.1 Gammaproteobacteria bacterium
GGGCATTTTTTCCATTATTGAGCTAATTTTGCAACAGGCTAAAATAGCATATGTACGAAATTATTACAACTGATTATTTTGCGACTTATGCAACAACGCCTATTTTCTTTGGAGAACACAGTTTTTAATAAATTTAATCAGAAGACTAATATTATTAAAGAAAGAATCATTTGTCAAAATAATTATTAAAAAATTACATATTTAAGCTAATAATATTTTTAAAATCTCACTTCACAAATTCAGCGACAATCCACTTCAAACCCAAATCGCGAAATTTAATGCGCAGCCGCGCGTCTTTGCCTTGGCCTTCTACATCAAGAATAACGCCCTCCCCAAACTTAGGATGCGTCACCGTCTGACCAAGCTTCCACTGGGAAAGGGAAACAAGGGGTGACGTTCGCTCGAATGAAGGCGCCCGGGCTTCTGCAAAACGGAAGGTTGCACCACGCACCCGAACGGCGTCAAGGCAAGGCGCGGGAATTTCTGCTAAAAAGCGGGAGGGAATCTGAGGAAGCGTCTCGCGATAAAAACGCCGTTGCTCGGCATAGGAGAGTGTGAGCTTTTGCATCGCACGCGTCATACCGACGTAACAAAGCCGACGCTCTTCTTCAAGCCGATTGGGGTCCTCATCGGCAGCGCGTCCTGGAAAGATCTGATCTTCAAGGCCTGCGAGAAACACACAGGGAAACTCAAGCCCTTTCGCCGCATGCAAGGTCATGAGTTGCACCGCATCTCCTTGCGTGCTTTGATCTGCACTCGACTCCAGCGCCGCATGCGCTAAAAACTCGGACAAGCTCAAGGTTTCGCTAAACTGTTCGCGCGCGAGATAAAACTCTTCCACTGCGCTTAAAAGCTCATTTAAGTTATCCACGCGTCCCTGGCTCTTTTCGTCAGGCTCTGCCTGGTAATAAGGGATGAGTCCACTTTCTTTTAAAATCCTTTCAAATTGTGCACTAGGCCCCAAGGCTTTCGTACACTCTTGGAGGGATATAACAAGGCTTTCAAATTGCGTTAAGGCAAGATGCGCGCGGGCAGAAAAAGCCTTCGCTGCAAGAAGGACTTGCAGGCTGGTGAAGAGCGAGCGATTATGTGTGCGAGCGTGGTCTCTCAGGAGCTCCAGGGTTTTTTCACCGATCCCACGGGCGGGAAAATTAATGATACGCTCGAAGGCGAGATCGTCGTTCACATTCAAGACGAGACGCGCATAGGCCAGCGCATTTTTAATTTCAGCCCGATCAAAAAAACGGAGTCCCCCATAGACTTTATAAGGCATCCGCGCCTGTAACAATGCTTCTTCCAACACCCGCGACTGCATATTAGTGCGATATAAAATCGCAATCTCATGTGCTTTGAAGCCTTGACGCATCAGGCTCTCAATCTCACTAGCAATAAAGCGGGCTTCATCGACTTCATTAAACGCGGTGTAAAGAGAAAGCGGATGGCCCTCGTCTCCGCTGCTCCAGAGTTCTTTCCCAAGTCGGGAATCATTATGCGCAATTACGGCATTGGCCGCAGTGAGAATGGTTTGCGTCGAGCGATAATTTTGTTCTAGCCGAATCAAAGTACCGGGAAAATCTCGCTGCACTTGGTGAATATTTTCAATCTTCGCTCCACGCCAGCCATAAATAGACTGATCATCGTCCCCCACCACCATGAGTTTCGTAGTGGGCCCGAGGAGTTGCTTGAGCCAGGCGTACTGAATCGTATTGGTATCTTGGAACTCATCGACCAAAATCGTTTGAAATCGATTTTGATATTGTGCTCTCAACGCCGCATTATCCCGCAGGAGTTCAAAGGTTTTAAGGAGAAGCTCTGCAAAATCAATGGATTCATTTTTTTGGCAAGCAGCTTCGTACAGAAAATAAAGGTCTTGCATGATGCGGTGGTGCAAGTCACGTTCTTTGAATACGAGGTCTTTAGCCCGGAGGCCCTGCTCTTTTTGATGATTAATAAAATGTTGGACCTTTTCAGGTTTGTAATGTTGCTCATCAAGGTTTTGATCCTTCAAAATCCGTTTAATCACGCGCAACTGATCGTCCGAATCTAAGACCTGAAAATGATGCGGCAATCCGGCCTCATTAAAATGAATCCTTAACATTCGGTGCGCAATGCCATGGAACGTTCCGAGCCATAATCCCTGACTGGACACTCCTAAAAGGGCTTCAACCCGCTCACGAATTTCTTTGGCTGCTTTATTGGTAAAGGTGACGGCAAGCATCTGATACAATGGAATTTTGCTCTCACGCGCAAGATAAGCCATGCGATGTACTAGGACACGCGTTTTTCCGCTACCTGCTCCTGCCAAAACAAGCATATGCTCCAAGGGAGAGGTTACCGCTTTGTACTGTTCAGGATTCAAATCTGCAAGATTCATGATGCTCATGTATGTAGGGTGGCCCGCTGCTCGCCGAAGCTTATACCTGCATTTGTGTTACCGTTGCTTCCTTCCGGACCTGGCGGGGTTAGCACATTAGCCGCATGAGTTGACCAGCAGCATGACCAAAGGATAGGATTTTTACAACCCTGTCATCAAGGGGGGATTATCCAAGATTAAATTCAAAATAGCAAGAAAAAAGTAGCCCCGCCTCAACATCTGAGACAGGGCCAGCTTATGGACTCAACGATAATGGCTTAGTTACCAATCTGCGCGCCAGGAGGTGCAATATTAACCGCCGAGGCTGAGAAAGGCACGTTGGCAATATTACAAGGCGCGCCCGAACCTGCGACCGTACATGTTGCACCGGTTACATTTCCTTGTGCATCATAAGAAATGAGCAAGTTTGCAGCTGTATTGCCTGCACTCAAGCTTACCGTACAATTCCCTGCTGAGGCGGTAAAATGGAACGGATAAGCGCCTCCATTCTGAACAGACCCTGAATCAACGGCCTGTATTCCACAACCTTGGCCTTGTAGTCCAGTCCAGCCCGTAGCCATGTATAAGTTAGCTGTGCTTGGACTGGGTGGATTGACCTGACCAAAAGGAGGAGGCGTATCCACATCTTGCTTGGTGTTGGTATCAACATTTACCGCCTGACACCAGTTATCATTATCACTACAGCTTACATCAGCTTGCGTTAAAGGAGCGTGCTGCAACAATTCGAAGTGATACGTCTTGTTATCTGAAGAAAGGAGGCTGACTTCGCAAGGATACTGAACAGAATTGATTGTTAAGGTTACTTGTTTATTTTCAAGGGGTGCGTTTACTGTATCAGCGCATATTCCGTATTTTACAAAAGTCGGAGCACCTGAGTCGGATTGGGCTGGCTGACCCAAGTTGACTCGTACAACAGCCGCCGGATTATAAGGATTGGGATTAGGCAAACCATTGCCACCTCCTACAGCAATCACAATTCCATCTCCTTGTCCATTCATATTCCCTACTGCGTCATCTACGGAGTAAGCATAAGAAGTAGTCATACCTAAATATTGACTGCCATGAATAAACTGAACATAAGGATTGAATACACTGGAATATTCAAGCGCATCATACGCTTTTTTAGCAGCGTTATAGTCTACCCCGGGTGTTTGAGCCAAGGAATTAGCACCGGGTGCAAAGCCTGTGCATTCAGAAAAAGGAACCCAACCATACACATGCTGAAGCAAGCTTAAAGTATCATTAGAGGTTTCAGGAGCAGGACATTGCGCTATGTAATTGGCATAATTCTTCTGAAAAAGATTATTGACAATTTGAATGTTCGGACAAACTGTAGGATCATCAGTGGGATTAACTCCATTTAAACAGCCCGTCCACAGACTTTCTAATTTTTGAACTTGAGTACCCGCAGCAGGAGATAATATCCCTGTACTTTGGCTCAGAACAAGCACATTATAGGTTCCGGGAATGCGGTCGTTTTGAGATCCGGGAAAATGGATATTTTGATATTGATATATTTGTGTAAAAGTAGGCCAAGTGGCGTTTTGTACAAACTGCTTAACCCTATTTTCGAATGTTCCAAATTCCATCACAGTTCCGGTATATCCGATTGTTGAATTATTATAGGGCTCAAGCGCAACCGGTAAGTAAACATGATCCACATATGATAAGTCGTAATCCACATCCTCCGGAGACCAGCTTATACTATGTGGATCACCAATTCCTCCAAAGGTATATTCGGCCAATTGATAAGGGTCACTTAAGGGGAGACCGACCGTGTTGGAATAAATATTTAAGGGTTCACACGTATGCGAACCGACCTGACAGTTTTGGTAAGAAGGTGAAGCATCAACAGGAGAAACGGGAAGGTTATTATTTAATGCTTGGTCTTGAGCATAAACTTTGAGTAGATTTTCTCGATTGTCATAAAGATAAACCCGTGCTCCATTCCACCAATCTATATATTGATCAGCTTCATTTCCGGATGGATTATTAACAAGTGTAGAATAAAGAGGCACATTAATTGCTACGCTGCCTTTAGGCGGAATTCCATTTTGGGGGTTAACATATATTCTATAGACTTTAGTATGCACAAAATTGTCACTGCTCTTAAAATAAGCTTGAAGCCATTGATCTTGTTGTGATTCTGAACTTTCAATAACAGGATAAATGATTTCCGGTGAGTTGTTATAAATTTGAATCACTTTGCTCGGTACATTATTGTCAGCGGACGGAGACACTAAGGTGCTTGCAGAAGCGATGCTTAAGCCTGACAATAGACTGAAGCTCGCTATACTAATTTTTTTAATCATTCTATTTACCTTATTTTTAATTAATTTCATCAAATTATAACATCAATTAAATAAAAAAACAACATGCTTGGTTTTTATCATTTATGATTAAATTGATTTTAATTGAAAAATATTACATGATCGCCCTTCGCGGGGCGTTGTTGCATAAGTCGCAAAATAATCAGTTGTAATAATTTCGTACATATGCTATTTTAGCCTGTTGCAAAATTAGCTCAATAATGGAAAAAATGCCCTACAAATACCCTGCAAGCAAAGGCTGGAATGTACCAAA
>JBMDXV010000106.1:0-12350 GCA_048594525.1 Gammaproteobacteria bacterium
TGCGAGCACAGCAAGCCATTGATAACTGGTATCAGGTCAAGCGAGATTTGTTTTTGGAGGTCATTAAAAATTTCATTTCTCAAAATGGATCTCAATTTCTAAGATCAAACCAACTCCCACCTGTCAATGCGTAAGTCCTAATGTAGTAAAAAATGTCGAAGTTTAAATTCCAATTTTCTGATCTTGTAAAAAATGTTTCTGCTCAAGATGGCGAGAAGCTGGATGAAACCAGTAAAGTTGCTGTAAAGACATTGGATGACGAAAAAGAAAAATTTAATTTAGACACAGCAAGAAAAGATCAAGAAGCGCGAGAAGATTTTCAAGATAAAATTTTTTCATGCGTGCTAATTTATATAGCAATTGTGTTGCTAATTGTTATTGTTCAAGGGTTTGGTAATCTTGATAATAAAATGTATTTTCATTTGGAAAGTGGCGTATTAATTGCATTGCTAACGACCACTACAGCCAATGTATTGGCACTATTATTTATCGTGATGAAGTATCTTTTTTATAGAGGCCCAACGAAGGCTAAGTAGCCGACTGTGCATGTATTGTTCACAGACAGCCTTAACCCTCCTGAAATGCTTTCTCTTTACAGCGATGCAGCATCTAAAAGAGGTTTTCCTCTTAAATAAAAATGCGCTTCGTTGACAAAGTCTTCTTCGCATTCATCTTCGGCCCCAACGTCTTCACCGTCGGTTTTTCCCAAGCAAATGTCTAAAGCGTGTAGGGCACTGCGAACTTCATCACAACCTCCATCCATTTCGTAGAGCGTGGTCATGAAGTCAACGAGGTCATCAGCGGTTAACCGGGTATCATCCAAGAGGTCAGCAACAAGCACTTCCGGTGCGCTCCACTGCCAGGTATGAGAATAATGCATCAAAATACTTTTGACTTTTTCAGTGGGGCTTCCTTGCGCAGTTTCATAAGCATTGATATATTTTGTTAAAGCTTGCATGTTGAATTCCTCCTACTGATTGTTTTTATAATATAAATTTATTGGTGCGCATTAAAACACTCATATAAAAACAAATAAACCATTTTATTTTGCGTGTAATATCGCATGCGGCAAGCGTGCTTGTTTTGAGGTCAAGTGAGCACTGCAATTTTTTGGTATCTTTCATCATTGCTGCTATAATTCTCCTTTGATGCCCTTTATTTTAGACCTGTTCATGACACTGAAGGATTATAAAAATACCTTACATCTTCCTTACACTGACTTCCCGATGAAGGCAGAGCTGGCTCAGCGTGAACCGGCTTGGCTCAAGGCTTGGGAAGAAAATAAACTCTATGAGGCTATTCAAATTGCGCGCCAGCAGGCGCCTGTTTTTGTGCTGCATGATGGGCCGCCTTATGCCAATGGGGATATCCATGTGGGTCACGCTGTCAATAAAGTCTTAAAAGATATTGTGGTCAAATCTAAGGTGCTATCGGGCTATCGTGCGCCGTATGTTCCAGGATGGGATTGTCATGGTTTACCTATTGAACTCGTGATTGAAAAGAAGTGGGGGAAAGTCGGCAATAAGCTGGGGGCGGCGGCATTTCGTGCGGCGTGCCGCGAATATGCCGAAAGCCAGGTTGAAAAACAACGAACAGACTTTAAGCGACTCGGCGTATTGGGAGATTGGACACATCCCTACAAAACAATGGATTATAGCTACGAAGCCGAACAGATTCGTACGCTTGCCGAGATTTATAAAAACGGTCATATCAAAAAAGGCTTTAAACCAGTGCACTGGTGTTTGGATTGCGCCTCCTCCCTTGCTGAAGCGGAGGTGGAATATCAAGATAAAGTCTCTGATTCCATCTATGTCAAATTTGCAGTGGCTGAACCGGAAGTGGGGCGTTTTGTCTTCCCGGAAGAGACATCCGTTTTGATCTGGACGACAACACCTTGGACGTTGCCTGCAAACCAGGCCGTTTCGGTGGGCCCTGAAATCATGTATGTATTGATAAAAGTTGCAAATGCGCATTATCTTCTGGCTGAGAAGCGATTGGAAGCAGTCTTTCCGGATGAGGCGATTGAAATCTTAAAGTCCTTTACCGGAAAAGAACTCGAAGGCGTCAGGCTCAAGCATTGTTTTGAGGACCGTTTGGTTCCAGTGATTGTGGGTGAGCATGTGACGACTGATTCTGGGACAGGCCTCGTCCACACGGCGCCTGCGCATGGCGTGGATGATTTTAACGTCTGCAAAAAATATGGGATTGAGGTCTATAACCCTGTGGGCTCAAACGGCTGCTTTATCGCAGGCACTCCTTTTTTTGAAGGGGAACACGTGAGTCGCGTGAATCCGCGTGTGATTGATCTTTTAAATGAAACAGGAAGGCTTCTCTGTCATGACAAAATCACGCACAGCTATCCTCATTGTTGGCGTCACAAAACGCCGCTTATTTTCAGGGCGACGCCCCAATGGTTCATTGCGATGGACGGACTTGAAGCCTCAGCAATCGAGGCCGCGCATACCGTGACGTTCACGCCGCCTGAGGGTCGAAACCGGTTTATGTCGATGCTGGAAGGAAGGCCTGACTGGTGTATTTCCAGACAGCGCACGTGGGGCGTTCCTTTGCCGTTTTTTATTCATCAGGAGACGGGTGCGCTGCATCCTGACACTGAAACGCTGCTCGCAAAAATTGCTGATGCGATAGAAGAAAAAGGTCTCGAAGCGTGGTTTGCTGCAGGCCCTGCGGATTTTGGGGTTGATGAGCATTATCACAAAATTACGGATACCCAGGATGTGTGGCTAGACTCCGGTTCTTCCAGTCAATGTGTCTTACGGAAAAGACCCGATTTAGCTTTTCCCGCTGATTTATACTTGGAGGGCTCCGATCAACACCGCGCCTGGTTTCAATCTTCTCTCTTGACCGCACTTGCGGCGAACGGGGAAAAACCTTATCAGGCGATTCTCACGCATGGCTTTGTGGTGGATGGACAGGGCCGCAAAATGTCAAAGTCGATCGGTAATATCATCACGCCTCAAGAAGTGATCAATCAGTATGGCGCAGATATCCTGCGTTTATGGGTGGCGATGAGTGATTATCGGGGAGAAATCACCATTTCTCCTACCATCTTAAAACAGACTGCCGACCTCTATCGTAAAATTCGGAATACGCTGCGTTATCTTTTAGCTGCGCTTCATGGTTTTGATTTGACAAAGCATAGCGTCGCGGCCGCTAATATGATTGAAATCGATCGCTTTATGGTTCATCTGACGGGTGAATTGCAAACCCGGGTTAAACATCATTTTGATACGTATCAGATTCGTGATGCCATGAGTGACATTCATCTCTTTTGCGAAACGGAACTCAGTAATGTGTATTTCGATGTCTTAAAAGATCGCTTATATACCGAAAGCGATGAAAATCGTCGTTCTGCCCAAACCGCTTTGTTTCACATTGTGCACTATCTTGTACGGATGATTACGCCGATATTGAGTTTTACCGCAGAAGAGGTGTGGCAGACTTTAAGGCCACTTCATTTAGCAGAAGTGGTGTCGCCTTTTTTATTAAACTGGTATCAGGTGGAACAGCTCCACGCTATTGATTTCACACCTTGGCATGAAGCCTGGGGCTCCTTAAAAGCCATGCGCGCTGAGGTGAATAAACATCTCGATGAAAAAAGAAAAAATAAAGAGATCGGTAGTAATCTTGATGTTGAATTGACGCTGAGCTTAAAAGATCCGCACGCCCTGATCATCGACGCAGCCGCAGAGTTGAAATACTTTTTTATCACTTCGTTGTGTCGGCACGAAAAGGCTGCAGATTTAGAAAAGGCGTTTACCGTTGCGATAACAGCCAGCCCTCATGCCAAGTGCGCTCGCTGCTGGCATCACGCCGCAGATGTGGGCAAAGAAACGAGTGATCCTGAACTTTGTGCTCGCTGTTATGCTAATCTTGAAGGGAAGGGAGAAAAGCGTCGATATTTTTAAGGATAGCATATTGATGAAAATCGCTTTAATTCACCATCAATTGTCCCACGGGGGCGGGATGGAAACCTATTTTGTCGATCTCATTCAAGAATGTGTTCGGCAAGGTCATGCAGTGGAAGTCTTCACGGCCAAGGCTTCGCAAGATTTTACGCTTCCACCGGGCGTAGTGCTCCATGTTTTTCCGAGCAAAATGTATCCTAAATTTTTACGTAAATATGCGTTTGCGTGGCGGGTGAAGCAATATTGTAAAACCCGTTCTTTTGATTTGACCGTGAGTACGACACGCTCATTTGGGCAGGATATCCTCATCACAGGTGGGACACACCGGGGATATTTGAGCGCCAATCCCCGGTTTCGTTTTTCTGATCCCATCGAAAGCTTTTTAGAAGCCCGTGCTTATCGTTCGGCTCAAAAAATAGTTGCGCATTCTCCTCAAATCAAAAATGAACTCATCAGGCTTTATGGCCTTCCCTCCTCCAAAATAGAAATGCTTTATCCGCCTGTAGATACCCAAAAATTAAGCTATCACCCACATGTTCCGCATCAGCCTTATCGCCTGCTTTTTGTATCGACTTCTCATCGGCGTAAGGGAGGATATTTGCTTCTACAAGCTTTGCAGAAGCTTCCCGCAGAGGACTTTGAGCTTTGGATTGCAGGACGCGTCTTTCCTCCGGCAAAAAGGCTCAAGCAAGCCGTTCGGTTTATGGGGTATGTGAAAGATATGGCGCCGGTTTATCAGGCCGCAGATTTGTTGGTCTTGCCTTCTTATTTCGAACCCTTTGGGCTGGTCGTTGCCGAGGCATTGGCCTGCGGCACGCCTGTTTTAGTCTCGCGCGCTTCGGGCGTGAGTCCTTTAGTGGGCGAAGGCGAAGGCTTGATTTTAGAAGAGCAGTCGCTAGACGCCTTAAAAAATCTATTGCAGCAGGCGCGGGCCACGCCCTTTAAAGTCGCCCCGGGTTTTATAGAACGTCAAGGTCTGAAGCTTAACACGCACGTGAGCAGACTATTGCGCTCGGTCAATATTTAAGATTCGGTAAGGAATAAACCCCCATTGCTGCAGCCGTCTTCAGAATCGCATTTCCACCCGCTTGGTCGGGATAGTATAAACCTGTGAGTTCCCCATTGGCTTGCATGTGATAATTCATGAGGACCGCTGCTTTGGCTTTTTCACAAGAGATCCCATAGATCGTATTGGCCACGGCCACGGCGATGATCAGTGTGCCGAGGATCACCCCTACTTTTCTTCCGCGCTCCACAGACCATGCGAGTAAAATACTGAGGAGCAAGATGGAATAAATGACATAGTGAGATTCCAGTGCTTCTTGAAGTCCAAACATACTCAGTCGATTAATGGCATCTGCGAGCGCGCTCATTCCAATAAATAAGAGATAGTAAAAAAATAAAGAGGATTTCAAAGCATTTTCTTTAAAACTTTTCCACATATAGAAGAACGCAATCAGGGTTGCAATCAGACCGAGACAAAAAGAAGCCCTAAAATGATGCGCAAGATTTCCAAAAAATAAAAACAGATAAGTGATTAATTTCAATTCATACGTGGGGTCTAGCCAGGCATGATAGCCATCAAAGTAAAAGCCTACACACAGTGCGCCGACTATAAAATAAATGAGCCCTCTGTAATAGGCACGATTCCAAGCCAGCATTAAAAGACCGGGGAGAAACACAAACATCCCGTTTCCGTTTGAAAAAGTCGCCAGAAAAGAAGCGAAGCACGCGAGGGCAAACAAGCTATACCGCGTCCCGCGCTTTTGACAAAGCATACTTTTATGGAGCAGGAACAACGACAGGAAAACGAAGAAAATCACCATATATGCGGACAAGGCGGCCATCCCCCAAAAAGCACCTTCCCAGTCAGACAACTGAAAAAAGAACACCGCCATGAGGCACAATAAAGGATAAGGCCGATTTCGTGTAGAAAAATAAATCAATAAGAAAGTTCCTACGCGAAACAGGCTGGCAATCACAATGTACCCTGTAAAATTAACATGACCCGTCAAATGATATTGCGCCAGCATGACGAGTCTCGACGTCATAATGCGATGCTCATCATGCTGCATAAATAAGTAATGTAAAAACGTTTTTAAATCGCTCGCTTGCAGCATGGGAATGAGACCATTGCTGCCCAATACCGCATCATAATCATCCCAATTCGGGACATTGACGCTATAGTGCACGAGTAATCCAAAATAAAGGCCGACGATGAGGAGCATCAGTAGCACGTTGAGGGGACGTTTAAATTCCGTGGGCATAGGGCGTTCCTTATGTTCGCTAGGATGAAACAGGCAAGGAATAAAATTTCATTGCCGCCGCTGTTTGAATCAGTTGGTTTGCTCTGGTCTGATCAGGATAGTTGAGATTCGTGATTTCATTAGGAGATTGGACATGATAGCTTGTCAGTGTGTGGGCTTGGGCTTTTTGATAATGAATACCCGCATGAATATGCAGGATGCTGCACACGATCAGCAAGATATAAAAAACAAAGTGAAGCCTTTGTTTTTCATTCACCCATAAAATAATGAGGATTGAAAAAAATAAAATAGAATAAATAGAATACCGAAAAGTCAGTGCAGAATCGATTCCAAGCCAAGCCGCGCGGTCAATACCGCACACAACGGCCGTCATAAAAATAAACAAGATAAAATAAAATAAGAAATTCGATTTTAGGGATGAGAGGGCGTTGTTTTTGTAAACAAGATACAAAAATACAATCATTCCAAAGCTACCTAAACAAACCGCAGTACTCTCTTTGGATGTTATATTTCCCAAAAAAATAAGGAGGTAGTGCAGTAGTATAAAGGGATTGTCCGTGCGCACCCCGCCTATATAATGAAAGTGATAAAAGTAAGCAAAGAGGCTGAGTGCGCCCATCAATGCATACAAGACGAAATACTTGTACGCTTTATGTAAGAGCAGCATCAGGCTCCCTGCGAAAAAGATCAGAAGGCCATTGCCCATAGAAAATGTAGCGAGAAGAGAGGAAAGACACGCCAATAAGAAATAGAACCGTCGTTTTTTATATAGGACTTGTTGAAGAAAATAAAGCGACACCAGAGAAAAGAAAATGACGGTATACGCACCAAGGCCCGCCATCGCCCAGAATGCCGATTCGGCATCACAGAGTTGAAAGAAAAATAAACATAAAACCAGCGGGAGGATAAGCCCGATTTTTTGACGTAAAGGGCTGAGTAGAATGAGCAAGCTTCCGATTTTAAAGAGATTGGCAATCAAGATTAAGCCTTTAAAATTAAGGTGACCTGTTAAACAATATTGGATATAGGCAATCAGGCGCGTTGTAGCAATGCGATGTTCATTCTGTTGCGCAATGAGGACCATCATAAAGTCTTTAAAATGATGCGCTGCCGTTAAGCTCATGATGCCTTGTATCAAAGCATCGTAATCATCCCAACGCGGTATATTTACGCTGTAATGCCAAATGAGCATCAAATAAAGAATACATAAAATGAAAATCGCACACTTAGGGTGTTTGAGAGATTTCACGCCATTCTCATTTTCTTAATTTCTTGAAAAAATAAAAGCAAAACCAATGCAAATAAAAAGGAAGCCATTTGAACAGCCTGAATTTGGATTCCCCGTCTTCCCGGTCCCGCCACGTGGTGGCCACTTCCCTCACGGCCCCTTTCTGCTGAAGTGCTGCTTTGACAGTGAGTTCAAGGGCGATTTCGAATCCCGCCTTGCTTTCAATTTGGATGGAGTGAAGGAATTGACCGGAATAGAGCTTGAAATTATTGGTGGGATCCCGCGTACCGATGCCTGTCCAATAAAGAAGCCGACCTGCTAAGCGAGAGAGACATTTTTTGATGAAAACGCCTCCCTGATATTGTCCTCCCGCCGAATAACGAGATGCAGCCACCACTAATGCGCCCGCTTGGTAGTATTGAAGCATGACAGGTAGATTTTCCAGTTCATCACTATCATCCCCCATAACCACCGCGACGGCGCCATCATGCGCCTGTGCAAAAGCAAATTTAAGTGCATTCACCACGCCTTTGCCATAGGTTTGTTTAATGGGCCGGATTCGAGGGTCCGTAGCGGCGATGTCTTGGAGCGTCGGCAGGGTGGTATCGGCATCAAAATCATACACACACAACACTTCCCAAATCAAGGTTTCTGCGCCGAGTGCCTTACACAGATGATCGTAGACCCGCCGAATGGCCGGGCCTTCATTATAGACTGGAATGATGATCTGTAAGTCGACCAACTAAATCCCTCCGAGGGCAATTTGTTCTTTAATCCAGGGGATCACTTCATCGAGGATGGTGTCTAAATCCGTTTTCGCTTCAAAGCCTAACAAGGTTTTAGCCTTGTCCGTATCCGGTACGCGCTTTTGAACGTCATATTTAAACGGCTCATCACAGGTATAACGGAAAGGCTCATTGCCTTTGATTTTTTTCCAAATTGCTTCGGCAAGTTCAAGTACGGTTGTGGAAGCAGGGGTGGATAAATTGAAGTCATTATTCAAAGCCTTCGGATGTTCCATACAAATACGGATTCCCTTTGCGAGGTCGCCCGCATAGGTGTAATGGCGGATTTGTTCTCCATTCCCGAGAATGTGCAGGGGATCTTGTCCCTTCAAGAGTTTTTGCACGAGGTCGGGCACAACGTGGCTCAAGGCGAGTTTGACGTTGCCTGAATAAATGTCCTTATCGGAAACCGCGCGTTTCTCGCCGATTCCGACGCAGTTAAAAGGGCGGACAATGGTATAAGGCAAGCCATATTGTTCAAACGCACCCTGCGCAAAATATTCGCAGGCCAGTTTTTGAAAGCCATAGGTACTTTGGGGAGGAGGGCAATTGCGCTCATCTCCCTCTTTACTGGGAAAAGTGGTTGCTGATTCAAACACCATACTTGAACTCAAGACGGTGATTTTTTTCAAGTTGCCGTGTTTGAAGGCATGAATGGCGGCATCGAAGGTGCTCGCGATGATGCGCTCATTTTCAGCAATGAGTTCATAAGCAAATTCATGAAAATAAGAAATGCCCCCGATCATGGCAGCCGCGGCTAAAACCTGGTCGCATTCCAGCGCCAGTTTTTTCATCAAATCCACCTCTTTGGCATCGCCTTTGACCAGGCGAAAGCGCGGATGCGTGTCATAGGATTTTTTGATGGGGCCATATTTTGAAAAATTATCAATCCCAATCACTTCATGGCCTTGCGCCAACAGTTCTTCTACTACATAGCCGCAAATAAAACCGGAGGCTCCTGTCACTAAAATTTTCATTCATACTCCTTGATTATGATTATTTGTTTTTTAGGGTTTAGGCCAGATTCCCCAACAATCCACAAATGGCTGGCGGGGCCGAAGCGGCAAGTATTCTTTGTGGGGAATCCCTAAAATGATCGCATCTGCTTCCGCCAGCGTGGTGTCTAAAGCGGGAGAATCCTGAAGATAAGGATCGTGTGCGATGACCTCTGCCATTTTGAACTCCAATAGTTTTTTTATTTTAAAAGAAAGGCTCTCCCGCGTGTCGTCCACATTGGCTTTAAACGCCATGCCGAGGAGGGCAATTTTTTTGTCCGTTAAAGACCCTATTTTTTCTTCAAGTTGCTTGACCAAAAAGACTGGCAAGCCTTCGTTCACAAGCATGGCCGCCTGACCTAGAAAAAACTGATTTTCATAAAAACTTGAGAGCTGCATTGTATCTTTAAATAAGCAAGGTCCCGCAGCAAGTCCCGGTTTGGCATAATGTTTGGCGCGGGGATAATCATCGGACAGCGCATCAAAAATCGTATGGAAATCCAGACCAAACTCTTCCACCATCATGTAAAACTGATTCGCAATCGCAAATTGAATGTAACGCCATGAGTTGGTAATGAGCTTTGCAAGCTCGGCTTCTTTGGGTTGTAAACAAATGGTTTTGGAAGTGATGGATTTAAACAGATCAACGGCAATCCGTTCGGCCGTTTGACTCGTGGCGGAAACAAGTTGAGGGAGCGTAAAAATCTCCTCAATTCCCTTTCCTTGCACAATGCGTTCAGGACAAAAAGCAAGGAGAGGGATATGCTGCCATTTTTTTTCAAGCGTGTGGTGAATGAGCTCCACCATCCCGGGATAAATCGTACTTCGTAGCACAATCAGTTGTTTCGGGTTAAGATAAGGCAGGTAGAGGTTAATGACTTTCATCACTTCGCTGATCTTGGGACAATGATGTTCGTCAACCGGTGTGCCGGTCACGAAAAAAACAACGTCGGCTTGAGAGACAGCAGACATATCAGCGGTAATACGTAAGTTTTTGTTGAGGCAGGCCCGTAAAATCGGCTTCGCGCCTTCTTCAACAAAGGGAACCTTGCCGGCACTAATGTCAGCAATGGTATGCGGGTTGATGTCAATCAACGTGACATCCTGTCCCTTTGAAGCAAAAGCAAGGCCCAAGGGCAACCCGACGTGGCCGCCACCACCCACGATTGCAATGTTTGACATAGCTGTTTTATTTTTAAAAAAAAGCATCCTACCGTTTAGATATTTTTTTTGCAAGGCGTTCCATTACTTGGCGCGTCAATGATCTCTTCAAGTTTTGGCAGGTTATGTTAAAATAAAGAGATTAGAAAATGATGATGCTCCATGAATATTGCGCTCTATCAAGGTCATTTTCCTGTCGGGAAAATCGAAGCCAATCTCAACACCCTCCTGCAGCAGGCTGAAAAAGCCCATGCTCGGGGAGTCGGCCTGCTTTTTTTCCCTGAACTTGCATTAACAGGATACCCTCCGGAAGACTTGATTTTTCAAGATGATTTTAGAGCAAGAATCGATGCGGCCTTGATCCGCTTGAAAGCGGCCTTGCCTGAAGGCATATGGATTGGGGTCGGTGTGCCGCTTTATCATGATGAGGGCGTGTACAATGGTTTTGTTATCTTGGAAAAAAATCGGCTCATTTTAGTGTATCACAAACAAAATTTACCCAATTACGGTGTGTTTGATGAAGCGCGTTATTTTACGCCTGGGCAGGCTCCCGCAATTTTAGAATGGCAAGGTCAGCGGATCGGACTGTTGATCTGCGAAGACATTTGGCATGACGCGCCCCTGGTGCAGCTTCGGGAGGCAGAGCCGGATTTAGTCGTGGTCATCAATGCTTCGCCTTTTGAGGAAGGAAAACAAGCGCTGCGCCAGGCGGTAGTCCAAAAAGCAGTCTCTTTTTTGCAGGCGCCTATTTTATATGTCCATCAAATCGGTGTGCAGGATGAGATCATTTATGATGGTGCGTCCTTTTACGCGGATACACATGGCCATGGTTGGGCAGCGCCTCCCTTTGAAGCCGGGATTTTTGTGTTGTCAGACCCTCCCGCTGCTGTTCCTTCTCTCTCCCGCGAGGCTGAACTTTATACCGCCTTGTGCTTTGCTTTAAAAGGCTATGTTGAACATCATGGCTTTCCCGGTGTGCTCCTTGGGTTGTCAGGTGGGATTGACTCCGCATTGACGCTAGCCATTGCCGTCGATGCGCTCGGCAGGGAGCGTGTTCAGGCAGTGCTCATGCCCTCGGAGTTCAGTGCGGCGATCAGTTTGGATGATGCCAAAGCCGAGGCCGAAGCCCTGGGAATCCCGTATGAAGTGATCCCGATTGAATCCCTTTTCAAAAACTTTTTGACTGATGTGTCCCCTCACTTTATAAAAACCACCTGGGATGTGACGGAAGAAAATATCCAAGCCCGGCTCCGAGGCATGATTTTAATGGCGCTGTCCAACAAGTCCGGAAAAATGGTGGTCACGACCACCAATAAAAGTGAGCTGGCTGTGGGCTATGGTACCTTATATGGCGATATGGCAGGAGGATTTGCGCTTTTAAAAGATGTCTACAAGGCTGACGTGTTTAAACTGGCCCGTTATCGCAATACGCTGAGCCCTGTGATCCCGGAGCGCGTTTTGACCCGTCCGCCCTCCGCAGAACTTCGCCCGGATCAAACCGATCAGGATACGCTGCCGAATTATCCGCTCCTCGATGCCATTATAAAAGCCTATGTCGAAGAAAATCAGTCTCCTGAAGGGATTAAAAAAAGCTTGGATTTCAAACAGAATCAGGTCGTTGATGACGTGATTGGGTTGATTCAACGCAGTGAGTATAAGCGCAAACAATCTCCCCTGGGCCCGAAAATAACCGCACGGGCGTTCGGGAAAGAATGGCGTATGCCTGTGATGAAATAAGCCTCTCTCGTTTAACGCGCTTACACCATATACATCTTATCGCTCGCTTCACGCACCATACCGGTAAAATCTAAACCCTGCGTTTGAAATTTACCAGTATATTAAGACAAACACTGAGCCTCTTGCAAAATTATTTTCAAAATAGCAATCCAAAATAAATTAGTTCCTCTCATTTTCATCCAAAAGTCAAAAGTGGTTAATTATTTTACAAGTTGATTTATTTATATTCATATTTTTCATTTTTTGCCTGA
>JBMDXV010000107.1:0-2757 GCA_048594525.1 Gammaproteobacteria bacterium
TGCGAGCACAGCAAGCCATTGATAACTGGTATCAGGTCAAGCGAGATTTGTTTTTGGAGGTCATTAAAAATTTCATTTCTCAAAATGGATCTCAATTTCTAAGATCAAACCAACTCCCACCTGTCAATGCGTAAGTCCTAAATCTCTATTCACGTATACAATATTAGCACAACTAAAATTTAAATCAACTCCAGTTCGCTTTGAAGTTTAGCTGACTGCTTTTTTAATGCAGTAGACCTGCGTATAATACAGAAAAAATAGTTCTAGTGTTTGTATGGCCGGTATTGAATCTGCTGCATTTTCGACCTCTCGCTACTTTATTGATTTAGGGGAATTAGCCCGAGCGAGAGGCGTACCTGAAGACAAATATTATGTGGGTCTCGGTCAAAAACAAATGGCTGTCTTTCCCCCTGATGAAGATATCGTCACCTTGGCTGCAAATGCCGGACGGACGGTGCTCGCAGAGGTGGACTCCGATGACATCGGAATGCTCCTCTTTGCAACCGAAAGTGGCATTGACCAATCTAAAGCGGCAGGGATGTACTTGCACCGTCTGCTCAACCTCCCCAAAAACTGCCGGGTGCTTGAACTCAAGCAAGCCTGTTATAGCGCGACTGGCGCGATTCTGTTGTCGCTCGACTGGATTCGGGCCAATCCGCATAAAAAAGTATTGGTGATTGCCTCTGATATTGCCCGCTATGGCTTAAATACGCCCGGTGAGCCTTCGCAGGGAGGAGGCGCTGTCGCCTTACTGCTATCGGCTGAACCCAAGCTCATCGACTTTGAAACAGGCACAGGGATTTACACCGAAGAAGCCATGGATTTCTGGCGGCCGAATTATCGGGATGAAGCCCTGGTCGACGGCAAGCATTCCTGCGATTTATATCTGAAAGCTTTAAAAGAATCCTGGCAGGATTATGAAAAAAATACTGGCCGCACCTATCAAGATCATCCCTACTTTCTCTTTCACATTCCGCTCCCTCGCCTTGCAGAAAAAGGGATGCAGAAACTCGCGCTCATTAATCAGCAGGGACGGCTCTCTGATGCCGCGCTTGAAGCACTCCTCGGAGATAGTTTAAAATACAGCCGCACTGTGGGTAATTGTTATACTGCTTCTTTATACCTCGGGCTCTTGTCTTTACTGGAGCATCGCACAGACTTGGCTGGTCAACGCGTGGGATTTTACAGTTATGGCTCGGGTTCGATTGGAGAATTTTTCAGTGGCGTCGTCTTGCCGCATTATAAAAAGCATCTCTTTACCACGCTCCATCAGGATATGCTGAAAACACGCACGGCCTTGTCTGCAGCAGAATATGAATCTTTTTATTCATATAGTCTTCCTAAAAACGGGTCAGATGTGGACCTCCCCAAATCCAGCACGGGCACGTACCGCTTAAAAGGCATGACCGGGCATCAGCGAATTTATGAAGCGAATTTAAGCGATCGCCACCAAACCATTAAAGCACGTGCGCCCGGAAAGCTCATTTTAAGTGGAGAGCATGCAGTGGGTCAGGGTGCGCCTGCGATTGCGATCGCCATCAATCGCTATTGTGAGACCACGATCACACCAACGCCGCTCCCGAAAGTCTTATTTGATTTAGTGAATCTCGATCACAAGCGTGGCCGCACCCTACGTTATTTAAGCCGACTTAAAACCAAAGTGAAAGCCGATTATCAAGCCTTCCTGACGGGAGACCGCAGCATTCGCAAAGTCTTGCGTGAACCCTTTCAGCTCCTTGAATACGCAGCAGGTGCTTTCATTGAAAAACTTCAGGTTAAGATGGATGAAGGCTTTTCTGTTAATACGCATGCCAATATTCCCACAGGTTGTGGACTCGGTTCTTCTGCAGCGGCGATTGTCAGCCTCAATTATGCTTTAAATACCTTTACCGGAAAAAATCTTTCTCTCTCTGAACTCTTTGAACTCAATCTCGCCTCCGAGAACCTTCAGCACGGCAAATCAAGCGGCCTTGATCTTTACGTGAGTGCGTACGGGGGCTGTGTTTATTTCCATCAGGGCGAAGCGTCTCCCCTCCCTTTTCCAGGCTTCCCCTTAAGTGTTATTGTAACAGGCACACCGGCATCGGGCACAGGAGAATGCGTCACGCACACGCGTGCAATCTTTGCAGCCGAGCCCAATCTGATTCATGAATTTGAAAAAGTCACAAAAGCGATCCGCAAGAGTTTAGAAGAGGCGGATTTAGCCGCTTTCAAAACAGGCATCACACAAAACCAACGCCTTTTAGAACGCCTCGGCGTGGTCCCCGTGAAAGTTCAAACCCTGATCCGCCAACTCGAACAGGCCGGATTTGCCGCTAAAGTCTGCGGAGCTGGCGCGATTCGAGGCAATCAAGCTGGCGCCGTTCTCGTTGTGGCTGAAGCAAGCGCACTCAAAGACTTTAGTCTCCTGACCGCAACAGCAACCGAGATCATTGAGGTTGAAGTCGATACTCAAGGGGTGAGATAGGGTTCTGTCGCAAAAGCGATGAAGCTGCTAAAATGAGTTGATCAGAATGACAGGGAATTTTTCAAAAGTACAAACGCCATACAGGCTTAAGCTGGCATATGGATGAGACCTACATCAAAATCAAGGGGATATGGGTTTACCTGTATCGTGCGGGTGTGAATAAAAGTGCGGTCAGGTCGCAAAGCATGCAGATGTAGCATATAGAGGAGAATTGGTCTATAAGCAAGCTACTCAACTAACATGAAGGCAGGATGAATACAGAAGATTTAACAAAGCGATTGTCAAACCAC
>JBMDXV010000108.1:0-5310 GCA_048594525.1 Gammaproteobacteria bacterium
TATATGCTACATCTGCATGCTTTGCGACCTGACCGCACTTTTATTCACACCCGAGATGCAACGATCGTCGCGCGCTTAAAACAGGAAGACGCCCTCCTATTAGGCATCACCAATACGCCTGAATTACTCTCATCCTATGAAACAGATAATCTGATTTATGGCCGCACAGTCAATCCCTATGATTTTTCTAAAGTACCAGGAGGCAGCAGTGGCGGAGAAGCCGCGCTCATTGCAGCCGGAGGCTCTCCCCTCGGTATTGGCACCGACGCAGGGGGCAGTATCAGACAACCCGCCCATTATTGTGGGATTTGCGGACACAAGCCTACTCAATTTATTGTTCCTTCAACGGGCGATATTCCTTTTGACGGTTCCGCAGGGCTCATCACCGAGATCATGACCGCGGGCCCCATGTCTCGCCATATTGATGACCTCATTTTAACGCTGGACATCATTGCTGGCCCGGACGGATTAGACCCGCATGTTCCCGAATTTAAATTAAAATCTATAGCGCGCGTGAAGACGGAAAAGCTCAAAATCGCTTATTTTTACGCCATCGGCGAGACCACTCCCTGTGAGGATACGGTGAAAACCTTAAATACAGTTTTATCACTGCTCCGTTCAAAAGGGATGCGTATTAAAGAAGCGGTTCCTCCAAACATTGAGGACACTTTTAAACTGCATTGGGAAACCTTTTTTTGGGGCGGGGATCGCGGCGCAGCCTTGACTGAATTATACAAAGCGACCGGGCAAACAGAAAAATCTCCATTGGCCGCTATTTTTTTGAAAAAAAACGCTGCGTTTGCGATGGACATGGCGTCGTTTAAAGGAAGGATGATCGAAGTCGAACGCTTCCGCACCGAGATGACAGCATTCATGAAAGAATTTGACCTGATCATTTGCCCGGTTGCCGCAACGCCCGCCCGGGCGCATCGCGAAACGCCTCAGCATTTAAAGGATTTTGTATATACCAATGCGTTTAATTTATCAGGATTTCCCGCAACTGTCTTACCCTGCGAATTTTCAAAAACGGGACTTCCTATCGGGCTTCAAGTCGTGGCAAAGCCCTTTCATGATCATGTGGCTTTAGCCTTCGCTAAAATGCTGCAATCTGAACTCGGCGTTTTTCCTATTCCTGAATTGGATGCGGCGAGAAAACAAACTCGCGTTTAATAATTAGAAAACATGACACTGACAGACTCTTCGTTATTGATACGACGAATCGTCTCAGCCAGCATGCTTGCAATGGAAAGTTGCTTAATCTTTTTGCATTGTGACGCTTTTTCGGTGAGGGGAACGGAATCGGAGACGACCACTTCCGTAAATTCAGAATTTTCAATATTATCGACCGCAGCCCCCGATAACACGGGATGGATCGCGTAGGCATAGACCTCCATCGCACCTTGTTCTTTTAGCGCTTGTGCCGCTTTGCAAAGCGTACCTGCCGTATCGACGATATCATCGACGATTAAACAGGTGCGTCCAAACACATCGCCGATAATGTTCATGACTTCAGACACATTGGCTTTAGGACGGCGCTTATCGATAATCGCAAGATCACAGCCCAAGGCTTTCGCCACCACACGTGCCCGCACGACTCCGCCAATGTCCGGAGACACGACCACAGGCGGCACTGCAAATTTATGCTTTTTGATGTGGTCTAAGAAAATAGGTGTTCCAAACACATTATCTACGGGAATATTAAAAAAGCCCTGAATCTGTTCTGCGTGGATATCGACGGTCAAAATGCGATCGACACCCACGGTTGTCAGCATATCGGCAACCACTCGCGCTGTAATGGGTACGCGCGTTGAACGCACCCTGCGATCTTGCCTTGCATATCCGAAATAAGGAATGACCGCGGTAATGCGTGTGGCTGAAGAACGGCGAATGGCATCGGTTAACGTCAGAAGCTCCATCAGATGATCATTGGCAGGCGGGCAAATGGATTGAATAATAAATACATCCCGGCCCCGCACATTATCGAAAATTTCAACGTGGGTCTCTCCATCTGAAAAAGAATCGACAACGGCTTTTCCCATCGGGACTCCAAGGAGTTTTGCGACCGACTCCGCAAGTTTATGATTTGCATTACCAGAAAAAAGCATTAATTCTGTATGCTGGCCATTTTTCTTCATCACTCACTCCACGGAATTGGGCTGGGCTGCTAGGATTCGAACCTAGGAATGCCGGGATCAAAACCCGGTGCCTTACCGCTTGGCGACAGCCCAAAAGATGGCGCACATTTTAACGCGTTTTGCCAAACTGTCAAGCCTTTATTTTTGTGCTAATATAGCCCCCTCAAATCAGTTCGATCCTTTATATGACCTCCGATGTTCTCACCCAGCTCCTGCTTGTTTTTGTAGTGACCATTGTGGTGATCGCGTTGTGTAGGCGCATTAAGTTCCCGCCCGTCATCGGCTATATTGTAGTAGGCTTATTGATTAGCGTTATTGGGAGCCGCTCTTTTCAACACTTTGACGATTTACAAGTGCTCGCGAAATATGGTGTCGTCTTTTTATTGTTTTCAATCGGACTCGAATTTTCCTTGACCCACTTAATTGCGATGCGCAAAACGGTGTTCGGCTTAGGGAGCTTGCAAATGCTAATCTGTAGCTGTGCCTCCTATTTTATCTGCATCGGCTTTAAAATGCCAGCCTCCACGGCTTTTGTGATTGCAATGGCCGTGGCTATGTCCTCCACCGCGATTGTGAGTAAGATTTTAACCGAGACAGGAGACCTCTCGACCAAGGTCGGGCGCTTATCCATGAGTATTTTGATTTTTCAAGATTTAATGGTCGTTCCTGCCATCATTATCACGGGCTTTTTTGCCTCGGGCCTTGAAGGTCATATTATCAACTCACTTGTCTTTGAGCTCATTAAAGGGGTCTTTACTTTTACTGTCTTGGTGATTGTCGGCAAAAAAGTATTTACACCGATTTTTGATGAAGTCGCGCGTTCGCGTTCCAGTGAACTCTTTACCTTAACGACGCTCTTTATTGCGCTCGGCGCCGGTTATTTTTCAGAATTGATGGGCATGTCAAAGGAATTTGGCGCTTTCCTCGCAGGCGCGATTATTGGTGGAACGCCATACCATCACCAAGTCGAAAGCGACATTCGCCCTTTTAGAGATGTGCTCTTAGGGCTTTTTTTTATCGGCATCGGAACCATGCTCAATATCAATATTTTACTCAAATATTTTTGGGTCATCTTTGGTTTGGGTTTTGCTATTTGTATCGGAAAGCTCTTGACAATTACCCTTCTCGTCAAACTGATGCGTCTCGCCCTCAACAAAGAAGCGACCAAAATCGGCCTTCTCTTGGCGCAAGCTGGTGAGTTTGGGTTTGTCTTAATTGCGCTTGCGTCGAGCTACAACTTTTTCGGCAATATCCAGGCACAGCTTTTTCTCGCCGCTTTAATCGTGAGTATGCTCATCTCAATTATCCTGCTTCGCCTCGCCAAATATATGGTTCCTGCTGTAACATTTGTCTTATTTCGTGAGCGAAAATCGATCCCGGGCGACCTGGAAGGTCTCGATGTTAAAAAAGGCACCATCATCATTGGCGGATATAGCCGTATCGGCCAACGGGTCAGCCGTGCGATTACCACACAAGGCTATGAATATCTTGCATTAGACCTCGATCCCACGCTTGTGAACCAGGCCAGGCTTGCGGGCGAGAACGTTGTGTATGCCGATGCTTCAGACCACAATGTTCTTGAAAATATCCGTATTCACGATGCCGCAGCCGTAATCCTCACTTTTCAAGACCCGGTTGTTTCCTTAAAAATCCTTTCACAAATTCGCATCATCAATAAAACTTTGCCCATCCTGGTCCGAACCAAAGATGATAAAGACATCCAAGAACTCATCAGTGCTGGCGCCACCGAAGTCGTTGCCGATGCACTGGAGGCGAGCCTCATGATGAGCTTGCATCTCCTCGTAACCTTAGGAATGGATCTTAAAAAAGCAATCGACTGGAGCGAGAGTATCCGTCGCGACCGCTATGCCCTTTTGCAAGGATATTTTCAAGGTGAAAAAGAAGATTTCTCAGAATTATCTCAAAATCAAACGATTCAACAACGGGCCATTGTGGTTGAAGCAGAACATGCAGCCAATGGCACAACCCTCCACACCCTGCATCCTGAAGGCTATGATGTGAAAATTTTAGCCATTCGCAAAAATGGAATCCTCGCGCCCTATCCCGCGCCTCAGGCAAAAGTGTCCGAAGGAGATGTGCTCATTGCTGCCGGGATTCCCGAAAATCTGGATCGCTTTGAGTGGCAATTGATTGAAGGCTTATAATGACAGACGCTCGAATTTTCATCAGCCCCGATCATAATCCCTATTGCAACCTCGCCTGGGAACAGGCTCTCTTGAATTTTATTCGCGCGCCCACGCTGTTTCTTTATCAAAACACCCCTTGCGTCGTGATCGGTAGAGCACAAAATCCCTGGGTAGAAGCTGATGTTTCGTATTTGCAAACCCATCATATTCCTCTTGTTCGCCGTCAAAGCGGAGGGGGCACCGTCGTGCATGATCTCGGCAATCTCAATTTTAGCTTTTTAAGCCCAAAGAAACTTTTCAATAAAGCCGAGAATCTTCAATTGATATGCGATGCGCTCCAGAGCTTAGCTATTGAAGTCAGCATCGGTGGCCACCATGATCTATTACTCCATGGCAAGAAAATTTCAGGCAGCGCCTTTCGCGAAACAAAAGAAAATTGCTTTCATCATGGCACGCTTCTCGTTGACAGTGATTTGACGAGACTGAGGCGTTGCCTTCAGGTACCCCCTCTTCATATCGTGAGTCAAGCCATTCCTTCCCGCAGAAGCAGTGTAAACAACTTGATACAAGCCCGTCCAAGCTTGACTGTGCGCCAGGTGGAACATGCTTTAATCAAGGCCTTTAGCAACCGATACCTTGTCCATGACATTGAAAATGTGGCTGATCTCGGCTTTCACATTGAAGCAACACAAACACGGTATGAATCTGATGAATGGATTTATCATCACACCCTCCCTTTTAGTGAAGGGCTCATCTTAGAAGACGAAACGATCACCTTAAAAATAGAAGCAGGATACATTATCAACATTGTCCCTCCCCACCCAAAGCTCAAGCCTTTTCTGGATCAGCCGTATCTCTCTTTTTATAACAGCCATAAGCGAATGGCCGGTATCCCCTTCAAAAAAGAGGGTAAGGCTGAACGTGAGCTTCGCACTTTAAGTTTTTTTGATACAATAAAAAAATAATAAATTTTAATGCCTGACAGTGTCTTTCGAACAAATAATTACTGAGCTAAACAAAGTTTTTGA
>JBMDXV010000109.1:0-5020 GCA_048594525.1 Gammaproteobacteria bacterium
CGCATTTGCCGGGAGTATCGGGTTGCGGTCAATATGATTAAAGCACGGGGAACCCCTGAGTTTTATGATATTTCGGTCGATCTCTATGGTTCAACGGAAGAAGCATTTTATCCGAGCGGGCCCATTTTGGGGGATTTGTCGGAACTCTTATCAGAAACCTTAAGCATGTTAAATCAAGGCGCTCAGACGGAGCAGGATGAAAAAAAATATACGGCGGCTGAAGCCGTTAAGATTTTAAATGCACGCCTCGCGACCTATTTTCATCACAAAGAAGACCAGGTGGCCGTGCTCGCAAGTGACAACATCGTCGCCGATGCCGCCGCCGGAGCGAGCTATATTAAGATGCGTCAAGATGCGATGTTCAGCGAGCGCGACATTCGGCTCCTTGAAGTCCATGAAGGCTGGGTCCATGTTGCGACATCCATTAATGGAGCCTCCCAGCCCATCTGTACTTTTCTTGGTAAGGGAGGCCCCACGTCCGCCATTACGCAGGAAGGCCTTGCAGTCATTACCGAAATTTTTACGTTTTCCTCTTACCCCTCACGCGTGCAAAGAATTACCAATCGCATTAAAGCGATTAGCATGGCGGAAAAGGGTGCTAATTTTTTAGAAGTATTTGATTATTTTGTTAAAACAAGAGGCATTGATCCGCATGAAGCGTATAATTTAACCGCGCGAATCTTTCGCGGGAGTTCCCCGACTGGCGGGCCATTTACGAAAGATTTGTCTTATGCAAAAGGCTTCCTCCTCATTTACAATTATATTCGGCTTGCAGTGCAAATGGGCCTCAGTCACTATATTCCCACATTATTTGTGGGCAAATGCCGCCTGGAGGATTTACAGATTTTAAACCACCTTGTTGAAGAAGGCATTGTAGTGCCGCCCCGTTATATCCCTCCTCAATTTTCTGATCTCGCTGCTTTGAGTTCCTGGATGTGTTTTTCTTTGTTTTTAAATCGGGTAGACTTGAAGAAACTCGCAGAAAATTATAAGCAGATTTTGCATCATGAGTAAGCCCGGAAAGCCCTTATCCCTGAAGTTAGATTATGTGCTTTTGATTGCCTTCATCGGTCTTTTAACCGTGGGCTTGGTGATGGTGGCTTCCTCATCCATGGCGGTCGGTCAATATAACTATGGCAGCAGTTTTTATTTTATCATTCGCCAAAGCATTTTTGCACTGATCGGCATCGTACTGCTTTTGGGCTGCCTCACGATCCCCACCCGCTATTGGCAGGATCGGGGCATTAACTGGCTGGGCGTGGGACTGATTTTACTGATTCTGGTTCTCATTCCGGGGATCGGGCATGTGGTGAATGGAAGCCGGCGGTGGATTGTGTTCGGCCCGGTGGCGATCCAAGTCTCTGAAATTGTTAAACTCTGCGCGGTGATGTATGTTTCAAGTTATTTGTGTCGGCATGGTGAAGCTGTCAAAGCGAGCTTAGAAGGCATTTTAAAACCCATTTTTGCACTCGGTTGTATGGGCGTCCTCCTTCTCCTCGAACCTGACTTCGGGGCAACCGTCGTTGTTTTCGTGACTGCCCTCGGGATGCTGTTTATGGCACGAGCCCGTTTACGCTGGTTTTATCTTTTGATGTTAGTGGCCGTGGCCGCTGCCATTGCCCTCGTCTTTTTTTCACCTTATCGCATGGCGCGGTTTTTAGGGTTTTTAAATCCCTGGAATGATGCGCTCGGTACAGGATATCAGCTTTCTCAATCTTTAATCGGTTTTGGCCGCGGCGGCATTTTCGGCGTCGGCCTTGGCAACAGTGTGCAAAAGCTTTTTTATCTCCCGGAAGCCTATACTGATTTTGTACTCGCAGTGATCGGTGAGGAGCTCGGCGTTATTGGCGTCTTGCTTGTACTCTTTTTATTTGGACTCCTCGTGTGGCGCGGCCTAAATATTGGAAAAGCCGCCCACCAGCAACAGGTGATGTTCGATGCCTTCTGTGCTTACGGGCTCACCTTTTGGATGGCCATGCAGGTCATGATCAATATGGGCGTCAATTTAGGCTTGCTCCCCACCAAGGGCCTGACTTTGCCTTTCATCAGTTACGGCGGGAGTAGTCTCGTGGTGGATTGTATTGTCATTGGGATCATGCTCCGCATCGATTTGCAGAATCAGATGCGTGGGCAGCAATATGCCCTTGAAAACATCCGAGGGCGAATGCTGAGCTAATGTTCACAATACTCATGCAGCTTGCCTTGGTAATCTTCTACCTGATATTTCCTGCCTTCCTCAGCTATGCTTACACACTCGGTTAAATACTGCGGCCCAATGGGTGACTTACCATATCCCCCCGGGATATCTAATATATACGTGGGTTGGCAGAGGCCTGAAAATCGGCCCCGAAGTTGCTTCATCAGCATTTGGCCTTTTTTAATCGTTGTCCGGAAATGTGAGGTGCCTTGTGCGAGGTCGCCTTGATGCAAGTAATAAGGCTTGATTTTGTTTTCTAAAAAACAGCGCATGAGCTGGCTTAAGGTGTCGATGTCATCATTGATGCCTTGCAATAAGACCGATTGACTGAGGAGGGGGACACCATGATCTGCTAAGCTTCGGCAGGCGCGTTTGGCCTCTTCTGTAAATTCTTTTGGATGATTTGCGTGTATGACCACATAGATGGGAATTCTTTTTTGCAGGGCTTGCAAGAGGCGCGCGTTAATGAGAGCGGGCTCAACCACAGGGATGCGCGTATGAATTCTGATGATGCCCAAGTGCGCGATGTCGGCTAAATTCGACAAGATCGAATCGAGTTTATCCGGCTTTAAAAAGAGGGGATCTCCTCCTGTTAAAATGACTTCCCAGAGTTCTGTATGGACTCGGATATAAGCATAAGCGGCTTCTAATTCCGCGGCTGTCATTGCTTTTGAGCCTGCCCCCACTTTTTCCCGCCGAAAGCAAAAACGACAATAAACAGCGCAGACATACAGCGGCGTTAACAAACAGCGGTCAGGATAACGGTGAATTAGGCCTTTGAGCGTGGTGTGCGGATTGTCTCCAATAGGATCGCTTTTTTCGTGAGCTAAAATATTTAGTTCGCGACCGTCGGGAATAAATTGAAGTGCGATGGGATCATTTTGATCCGTGGGATCGATCGCGTCATACATATCTTTGGTGATTGAAAATGAGAAATTTTCGATGACTGCTTCGAGTTCTTTTAATTTTTTATCAGAAAAAAGCGCTTTTTCCTTAAGCTTTTTTAAGGTGTTTATGAGAGAAGACATACGCGTTTATTTTTTTCCGAATGCCCGAACTCGTCCAAGATATTGATAGATGCTTGCCTGCGTAAAGCGCTGGCGGTATTCATCTAAAATGTCTCCCTTCATCCGTTGCGAGAGATCGTGGAGAGAGGAAAGCATTTTGTGAAATGCCGCTTCTGGTTCCGATAAAGCGCTGAGATCTAAAACATAGCTCAACCCCGGTATGGCATAATTGAGGCGATGGATATCAAAGCGTCCAGGTTTAACAATCGAGGAGACGTAAAATTGGACGCCGTCTTCATCCGCATATTCAAAGATATGTTGATCGTTTAATCGCAAGCCTTGTTCACGGAGGGTTGAGAATAAAGCGTCTCCCACAAAAGGTTGCGATCGGGGAGGCATAAAATACAGCACAATAAAGTCAAATGCACCTGGCTTTTTCTCTGGAAGGGACTCAGCCTCGCCGGATTCATTCGCATTTTTGTTGATTTGGCCAGCAAAGATTTTTTTAGCCGCATCCGCGGCCTGACTGTTTTCAAAAATTTCTGTTTGCAAAGGTTTGCCTGTGTGTTCTGCTAAGGCCTGTTTTCCTGCAAAGCTCATCGCTTCTTGTAAAGCTCTTTCTTCTTCAGCGGTTAAATCTTGGATGGGGGGAGGCTCTGCCTTTTTTAAGACTGATCTGGTGGGGTGAGTCGGAAAAATAGGCTCTCTCTCGTGTTGTTCCGACAAAGCTTTACTGAAAGTTTTTGGCGAAACCTGCGATGTCGGATTGGCCTGAGCCTGATCTAATGAAATCGGCTTTTCTATTTTGGGTTGAATGCGGGGCATCTTTTTAGAGGGCTTGAAGAGTGCAAACAAAAGTGCAATAAAGACAATAATGGCAATTACCACTTCAAATAATAATTGACGATTGGCTAAAAGCTCTGCTTTTAACACGGACGGATTTTGCCAGAAAAAAAGAATTTGATTACGAATGATCTCAAGTCTAACAAAAAAAGAAGTGGGCTCCAAAGCAAAGGTCTCTAAAGAATTCCTAAATGAATTTAAACACATTTTTTAAGGATTTTCTAGATTGTACTGCAAGGGATAGACGCCTAATCAAGACTTGGCTAAAATGAGCCGCTTTAATCATGAGGGGGCGCTGTGGCTTTTAGTTTTGAGTTTTTCCCACCTAAAACACAGGAGGGACTCGGCCCGCTTATTGAGGCCGCTCGTGCGCTGTCAGTCTATCATCCTGAATTTTTTTCGGTCACATACGGTGCGGGAGGAAATACACAGGAATTTACCCTGAATGCACTCGCCGCCTTATTGGGTGAAAACTTGAACGCTTATCCTCACATTTCTTGCATTGGCGCCACGCGGGATAAAATTAAATCACTCCTCGATCATTATACACGTATGGATGTAAAAGGCCTGGTCGCCTTGCGTGGAGATATGCCTTCCGGGCAGGGTTCCCTCGCTGGTGACTTTCGCTATGCAGAAGAATTGGTGCGCTTTATTCGTGAAACGACGGGCGATCGATTTAAAGTGTTTGTAGCGGTGTATCCTGAATGTCATCCTCAGGCGCCGAATCTCAAACAGGACTTACGCTATTTCAAACAAAAAGTAGAGGCGGGGGCGAATGCGGCCATCACGCAATACTTTTATCACCCGGATGCGTATATTCAGTTACGAAAAAATTGCGTGGAACATGAGATTTCTATTCCCATCATTCCGGGCATTATGCCGATTTATAATTTTAGCCAACTCTGCCGCTTTTCTGACATGTGCGGGGCGGAGATCCCTCGGTATATTCGGAAAGAGATGGAAACCCGAGGAG
>JBMDXV010000011.1:0-3906 GCA_048594525.1 Gammaproteobacteria bacterium
TGGATTGATCAGGCAGTATTTTCCAAAAGGAACTGACTTTAATGAGGTCAGCGACGAGGCAATTAAGATAGTTGAAAATGAGTTAAATAATAGACCAAGAAAATGCCTATCGTACAAAAGTCCTGCTCAGATTTTGGTATATAAAAAAAGGTGACAAAGTTGCGATAACGAGTTGGATGCGCCATTTTTATCACTGTTGGCATGGCTTGCGTCAACGATCAGCCCCGTTTCAATATTACGGCCTTTTAAGGCCTCTGTGATTTTTTCAAGTGAAGCGAGATCATAATTCGGCCCGGACTTTCCTCCGCGTAAAACAAGATGCGCATCTTCATTTCCGGCCGTCATGACAATAGCCGACAGGCCTTGCTGGGTTACACCCAAAAAGCTGTGAGGATGATTTGCCGCAAGAATAGCATCGAGCGCAATGCCGATATCACCCGAAGTCGCATTTTTAAAACCGATGGGCATGGATAACCCGGAAGCCAATTCCCGATGGATTTGGCTCTCAGTGGTTCGCGCACCGATGGCTCCCCAACTCACTAAATCAGCAATGTATTGCGGGGAAATGGTGTCTAGAAATTCTGCGGCAATCGGCAAACCTATTTCAGTAATGCGGAGCATTAAACTTCTTGCCAGGCGTAACCCCTGATTAATCTCATAGCTATCGTTTAAATAAGGATCATTAATGTACCCCTTCCAGCCGATTGTTGTACGCGGTTTTTCAAAATATACCCGCATCAGAATGAACAACTCTTTTTCAAACTTTTGCGCAGCTTCACGCAGTTTTTCAGCATATTCTAAGGCCGCTTTTGGGTCATTAATTGAACAGGGGCCCACGATCACCATGAGGCGCTGATCTTTACCCTGAATAATGTTGCTTGCCGTCTGCCGATACGCTTGGATGCAGTCATTCTCTTTTTCTTTTAAAGGGAGTTCCTCCATTAATAGCGCAGGAGAAATCAACGGCTTAATTTTCTTCACTCTGAGATCATTTCCTTTTTTCATATCCTTCCCTTTAACCACTCACTTATTTTTTGAACTTCTTCTTCACATAGACTATGCCCCATCGGGTAAACATTAAACTCAACCTGACAGTTCATTTCACGCAAGACGTCTCGCGAAAGTTCGGCGTATTGTAATAGGATAATTTGGTCTTCCGAGCCGTGCATCATTAGAACGGGAGGGGGGTTGTCCCGCTTTTCAAGGCCCACCACTTCAGGCGCAGGCAGATAAGTGGATAAAGCAAGAATGCCCCCCACTCTGACAGGACCCGTGAGGCCTACAAATAAAGCAATTGCACCGCCCTGCGAAAAACCTGCCAAAATAATTTGTTCAGGCGCTATCCCTGCCTCGACTTCTCTTTCAATTAACTGCTGTACATATAAAGCGGACGCACGAATGCCGATAAGGTCGTGGACAAAATTTTCAGGCTTCAGGCTGAAAATATCATACCAGCCCCGCATCGGAAAACCATTATTAATACTGATGGGCCGAATAGGCGCATGCGGAAAAATAAATTTGACTTCACGAGGGTTCACATCCAGTTTGGGCACAATCGGCACAAAATCAAAGCCGTCTGCGCCTAAGCCATGCAGCCAAATGATGCTGAGACGATGCGGGCCTTCAGGATGAATAATATGGGCTTCTATCTCTGTTGACATGCGACAAGGTATCCATAATTTGCTGCGCCCTGCAGCCCTACTTGTGTATTAAGGACAATATAAATCGGTATGGTTGCGAGGAGGCTCGACATACGCCCTTTGTCACTAAACGCTTTTAAAAAACGCCCGTCTAGCAATTGCGGAAGGAGTTTTGGCGCAATGCCGCCCACCACATATAAACCGGCAAGCGGTAAAGTGGATAAAGCTAAGTTGCCAGCCACTGCACCATAAATCCGAATAAATAAATCCAAAGTACGCATCGCCATCGAGTCATGATGCTGGATGGCATATTCTGTAATCGTTTGCGGCCCCTCTTCTTTGGACTGAAACAAGAGCCTTTTCAAAGTGGGATGTTCCGTTTCGCTGAATAAAGGTTTGGTCCGAACAAAGTTATAAATATTCACGATCCCCTGACCTGAGGCAACGCGCTCAGCTGAAACGCGGTGCCATTTCTTTCGGAGGTAATTTAAAAGGTCAATTTGCACATCATCTGTGGGTGCAAAATCCACGTGCCCACCCTCGGTAGGCATCACGCGATAACCCGACTCTTCCGGAATGGCAATAGCCACTCCGAGACCTGTACCCGCGCCGATAATCGCCCTCGGCCGTGTTAACCTTTCTTTTCCTTTTTGTAAAACATGATAGTCAGTAGGTTGCAAGGTATCAATGCCATATCCAATCGCTTCAAAATCATTAATGAGTTTTACTGTTTTCAAACCTAAATCACGCTTCAACTGGTGCTGAGAAATAAACCAGGGAAGATTAGTTACTTTCACAGCCCCGCCGACAACAGGCCCCGCAACCGCAAAACAAGTGGAATCAATCTGAGCAGGCGTCATATTGGCTGTTTTCAAAAAAAGCTGAATAATCGCAATAAAACTCTCATACTGATGATTAAAAAAACTATTCTCCGCGAGCACTTCAAAGCTTTTATTATTTACAAAAAAAGTTAAACGTAGGCGTGTTGAAGTCCCTCCTACATCTCCTGATAAAATTAACATACTCAAGCATCCTTAAACATTAAAGCGGAAATGCATGATATCTCCGTCCTGTACAATATATTCTTTTCCTTCGAGTCGCAACTTACCGGCCTCTTTTGCTCCGGCTTCTCCTTGATAATGAATGAAATCTTCAAAATGGGTGACCTCTGCGCGGATAAACCCTTTTTCAAAATCGGTGTGAATGACGCCCGCTGCCTCTGGGGCTGTAGCACCTTGCTTCACCGTCCAAGCCCTGACTTCTTTCTCGCCCGCGGTAAAATAAGTGTGTAATCCTAAAAGTGCATAACTCGCGCGAATCACTCGATTTAAGCCCGGTTCTTCAAAATTAAGCGCTTTCAGAAACTCTAACTTTTCTTCTGCGGCAAGTTCTGACAACTCCGCTTCAATAGCTGCACACACAGATACCACAGCGGCCTGATGACGCTTTGCATAATCACGGACTTGGTCAAGAAGGGGATTATTCTCAAAGCCATCCTCCAAAACATTCGCTACAAATAAAACGGGTTTCGTGGTGAGGAGTTGCATGAGTTTCAACTGTAAGCCCTCTTCTTTCGTCCAGGCTTGTGAGCTCGGCATCACCCCTTTTTCTAATAACTGCTTCACTTTTTCAGCCAAAGCGGTTTCGGCAATCGCCTCTTTATTTCCGCCCTTGGCGAGCTTGTGCAGACGCAAAATGATTTTATCAATTGTCTCAAGGTCTGCGAGCATGAGTTCTGTATGGATCACTTCAATGTCATCAAGGGGGCTCACCCTCCCCGCAACATGAATGATATCGGGGTGATCAAAACAGCGGACGACATGAAGGATCGCATCTGTCTCCCGAATATTTGCCAAAAACTTATTACCAAGTCCCTCCCCTTTTGAAGCCCCTGCAACCAAACCTGCAATATCAACAAACTCGGTCACAGTTGGCACGACGCGCTCCGGCTTGACGATCTTGGCGAGTTGGCTGAGCCTTTCATCCGGAACAGGCACCATTCCCACATTCGGCTCAATTGTACAAAAAGGATAATTAGCTGCTGCAATTTGAGCCTCGGTCAACGCATTAAAAAGCGTTGATTTCCCGACATTCGGCAAGCCGACAATTCCACATCTTAAAGCCACGCGATTCTCCTAAAAAATGGTAATAAGCTTATGAATTAGCTGACACAGGGAGAGATTGCAATACATTTGCCATGGTCATCACTGCCTTACGGGTTTGGTCTGCATTGGCAATCCCCTGCCAGGTTAAGGTGTACGTGATC
>JBMDXV010000110.1:0-2874 GCA_048594525.1 Gammaproteobacteria bacterium
TCAGGCAAAAAATGAAAAATATGAATATAAATAAATCAACTTGTAAAATAATTAACCACTTTTGACTTTTGGATGAAAATGAGAGGAACTAATTTATTTTGGATTGCTATTTTGAAAATAATTTTGCAAGAGGCTCTAATAGAAATGATTTAAAAAGTATTGGAAGTGTTGGCGCGAGGGTGTGATTTAAAGTGAGGGGAAGACTTGCCGTCACCAGTAGTTCGTCATCCTGTGTCGCAGCGTGCTTGCTTCTCAATATGCGCCCGGCTACAATCATTCAAAAAAATGTTTTGCATATGAAATCAACGCCTGCCAAAGCACTGAACTTTGAAAAAATGAAAGCACTTCAGCCTTGGGCAGTGGAGCATCGCCGCTATTTGCATGCGCATCCTGAACTCAGCTTGCAGGAGAAAAATACCGCGCGATATTGCAGGCAAGTTTTAGCGGATTTAGGTTATACCGTCACACCTTTATTCGGTCATGGATTTATTGCGGACTTGAATGTTCGGGGCGCCGCTCGCCGTATTGCCTTTCGTGCAGAGATGGATGCTTTGCCGGTCGTAGAGAAAAATACCCATGCGTTTGTCTCCCGGCATCCCGGTGTGGCGCATGTCTGTGGGCATGATGTGCATATGAGTGTGGCGCTTTTCACGGCGAAAATTCTGCAAGACAATGTGAGCGCGCTCGCTGTCAATATTCGCTTTATCTTTCAGCCAAGTGAGGAAGAACTGCCTGGAGGCGCGCGAGGCATGATCGCATCAGGCTGTCTTGAAGGAGTGGATGAAATCTATGGCCTACACACACTTGCGGAGGCGAAAGTGGGCGAAATCTGGATTCGCGAAGGCGTGCTCATGGGAACGAGTAGTCCCTTCACTTTAACGATAACTGGCCGAGGCTGCCATGCGGCGCGTCCAGAAGCGGGGCTGAGTCCTCTCAGCGCAGCGGCAGAACTCATTCTTCAATGGCAGGCCTTGCCTCAGGAAATGCCGAAAGCGCATCCGCCGATTTTAAGCGTGACGGTGGTGGAAGGGGGGCGTGTCAATAATGTGGTTCCTGAAACGACGCTGATAAAAGGGGCCTTGCGTGCCTTCAGTGCGGAGGATTTGAGTGAGATTCAAGCGAAAATGCGTCACAGTTTAGCGTGTTTGGAGCAGCGAGGCTATCGCTTTGATTTGGCGTTTGAGGAAAGCTATCGGTGTGTGATCAATGGGAGCTATGGCGTATCTCGCGTCGTGGCGGCAGCCGCACAGCTTCCCGGGGTCATAGTGCGTCAAGATATCGCGCCCATGCGTTTTGTCGAAGACTTTTGCTATTACCTGGAAGCCTGTCCCGGCGCATTTTACTTTTTAGGCGGGGGGAATGCGGCTAAACATATTATACATCCCCTGCATTCCCCCCATTATGATGTCGATGAAAAGGCACTCTCAGTCGGCGCAAGGCTCATGGCTACCCTTGCTCTGGAGGCAAAATGAAATTAAAAGTAGGGCTAATCGGTACGCGTGGCATGGTGGGCACGGTGCTCTTGCAGCGGATGCTGGAGGAAAATGATTTTGCGGAAATCGATGCCACCTTCTTTTCAAGTTCTGAGATGGGCCAGTGCGTCCCTATTTTCCCTGAACTCTATTACAAAGACGCCTATGATCTCGCCGAGCTTGGCGGGATGGATGTGCTGTTAACCTGTCGCGGGAGCGAGTATACACAGGCCATCTATGCGCCCTTGCGTGACGCGGGCTGGCAGGGCTATTTTATTGATGCCGCGTCACGCTTGCGGCTTGCAGAGGACAGCATGATTTGCCTTGATCCTGTGAATGGTCCTCAGCTTCGCACCGCTTTAAAAGCGGGCATTAAAACGTTTGTGGGCGGGAACTGTACCGTGAGCCTCATGCTCATGGCTTTGAGTCAAGTGATTGCAACAGGGGAGGTGGAGTTCCTCACGGCCGTCACGTATCAGGCAGCCTCAGGCGCAGGGATGCAAGGAATGCATGCCCTATTAGAAGAAATGAAGGTTTTAGGCCAGCGTGCTCCCTCTGACTTTATCCTGAATCCGGCGCATGTTTACGCAGGTTTAGGCCAGCGTTCGCCTTTAGGAGGTCCGCTCGCAGGGAGCCTTCTTCCCTGGATTGATACGGATTCAGGTGAGGGCATCTCTCGCGAAGAAGCGAAGATGAGTCGCGAAGCTGCTAAAATCATGGGGCTCTCCGATATGCCTCCTATGGATTCGCTTTGCGTACGCGTTGGCGTTTTGCGTTGCCACAGTCAGGCGTTGACTCTGCGTTTCAAGCGCGCGTTTAGCGAGGAGGAGTTCACACACTTGATTCAAACAGCCAATCCCTGGGTTCAGATTGTACCCAATGAGAAAGCCGCAAGTCTCCAAGCCTTGACCCCGGCCCATATTTCAGGCCATTTAAGGATCGCAGTCGGGCGGATTCGAAAGCTGAATCTTCCAGGCCATGTGTGGAGCCTCTTTACGGTAGGAGATCAGTTGTTGTGGGGCGCCGCTGAACCTTTGCGGCGAATGCTCCGCACCCTTACGCATCCTGACATTTGATTGCATAGGAAAGAACACTGCTGGAGACAAAACATAGGGCCGCTCTTGGCTTAAAAAAATCACTGGATTTCGCAAGGCAATTGGGAATACAGTTTCCTGCGATGATTCAAGCTCCCATGGCGGGAGGTATTACGACGCCTTCTCTGGTAGCAAGTGTATCCAACGCAGGGGGACTCGGCTCTTTCGCAACAGGCTATTTGAAAGCAGACGAAGTTCCTATATTCCCATCTTTGTGGGCACCATGATTGAGAGTTGATCGGTTATTTGTTTTTGTTTTTTTGTGAGCTCGCAGATAAGGAGTTGATTAGGAAAGACCTTGCATTTAA
>JBMDXV010000111.1:0-2478 GCA_048594525.1 Gammaproteobacteria bacterium
TCAATCAATTTGCGCCTAAAATAGCGCCCACACCAGACCAAATTCAAGCTTACTATACGACGCATCAAAATAATTTTTTAACCCCCCTCCAGGTTAAACTCGCTTATGTTACGCTCTCGGAGAGCCAATTTCCCAATGCTGCGGCCTATTCCGCTGCTTTGAGCGAAGCCTCTAACCTTGCCTTTCAAAATGCTGGCTCTTTGGATTCAATTGCTCAGGCCTTTAAAGTCCCGGTGCAAACCACCGCTATGCTCGATACGAGTCACCCTTCCAATCTGTTAAGTAATACCAGTGTATTGCAAGCGGTCACGAGTGGCAGTGTTCTCACCCAGGGCAATAACAGCAGCGCCATCAGCCTCTCTCCAACGCAATCTGTGGTGGTACGCGTGCTCGCGAGCGTGGCGCCGACTCCGGAACCGCTGTCTGCCGTCCAAGCTCAAATCATCTCACAAATTGAATCTGATGCTGCCGAGCAAACTGCCCTGACCACCTTCCATTCCTTAGTCAATGCCATCAATCAAGGAGGAAATTTATCTCAACTCGCAACAGCATATGGATTGACCACCCAAACGGCGACAGGGATCACTGCAAACAATATCGCTCCCTTACCCGCAGCGGCTGTAGGCCCGGTGCTGAAATTGGGCGTGAATCAAGGGGTTTTGGTTCCGCTTTCAAACAATACTTTTATGATTGCCGAAGTCTTAAAGATTTATGCGAACCCCGCAGGAGAAACAAGCCATCCTGCATCACCTCAGTCTATTCAAAAAGAATGGGCACAGATTGAAATGGGTCAGTATCTCAACCACGAGCAGGCCACCGCTAAAGTGAATATCAATCAGGCCTTGTTCAAAGCCTCTTAAATGAAACGCCGCGCGCTCGCTCTCGGGCTGTTGTTGCTCTTATTTATTGCAATGCCTTTTCTCGGCATGCGCTATGCTCCGAACGTTCGATTTAAGCCTGATTTTCCTGCTATTTCTTCTTTCGCTCTGCGTCAGCAGGCTTTTATCCTGTTTATGGCGCCTAAAATCAATGCGGCCAATGCACAAATTTTACAAACTCGCATGCAAATTTTAAGCCTCCTTGCTAAATATCAAGCAAGTGGCTTTCTTTCCTATGCGGATCGCAGTTGGCTCAATGAGATTGCAAGCGTCTATGAAATTCCTCATTTTAACTACCAAAACCAAAAGGATATGAATGAACTCCTGAGCCGTGTCGATATTGTGCCGACCTCACTCGTGCTCGCGCAGTCTGGAGATGAATCCGGTTGGGGCACCTCCCGTTTTGCGGTGGAAGCCGATAACTTTTTTGGCCAGTATTGCTATGTGCAAGGCTGTGGAATTCTACCACTCGGTTCGCCGCCCCACAGTCGTGAAGCCCAAAAGTTTCATTCTGCTGATGATGCAATTAACAGTTACCTCTATAATATCAACACGAATCCTGCGTATGCCGCCTTACGCGAAATGAGAGCCGAGCTCAGGGCGCACAATCAGCCTATTGTCGGTTTTCGCTTAACACCTTATCTCACGCATTATTCCATCTTAGGGGACGAATACATTTTGCGGATTTCCTCCGTTATTGTGAATCACAATCTAATGCAATATGATGTCTTCGATAATAACTTTTAAGCTGATATGAATCTCGCGCTCATCACACTTTTCCCCGACATGTTCAAAGCCCTCACTGATTTTGGAGTGATAGGACGCGCCTTTGAACGCCAACTGATTTCTCTGACTTTGTTTAATCCGCGAGAGTTTACACACGATGTGTATAAACGCATCGACGATCGTCCTTATGGCGGAGGCCCAGGGATGGTGATGAAGGCAGAGCCCGTATTTCAAGCGATTCAAGCCGCAAAAGCAAAGCTCGGTGCCACGACGCCTGTTTTCTTTCTCTCGCCCCAGGGGCCAGTGCTCACGCAAAAAAAAGTGCGGACCTTGAGCACAACCAAAAAAATGATCTTGATTTGCGGCCGCTATGAAGGCATTGATCAACGTCTGATAGAAGAATGTGTCGATGAAGAACTCTCCATCGGCCAATATGTTGTTTCAGGAGGAGAACTCCCCGCCATGATCCTGATCGATGCCATGGCAAGATTGCTCCCCGGCGTCGTGGGTGACCCTTATTCTGTGCTACAAGAATCTTTCTCAAACGAAAACGAACTCGACTATCCCGTCTACACCGCGCCGCGTGTGTGGCATGATCGCGCGGTGCCGGAGGTATTGCTCTCCGGCGATCATCAAAAAATCAAACTGTGGCGCGCGCCTAAAAAGCGGACACCATCTGACGGTTATTTACTAAAATGAAAAAATACTGCAGAAAGCACGCCCGTCCACGCAACACTCAACCACTACCAGCTGAAGCTGGTAGGTTGAAATTACAGGCTGAAGCCTCGGACTACTCTAAAGAGATATTTGTAAGATTCCCAGACTCATTCCCATCGGAATGGCTATTAATATAAGCATTAATGATTTCATCAGT
>JBMDXV010000112.1:0-3123 GCA_048594525.1 Gammaproteobacteria bacterium
ATTTCGATTACTCCTGAAAAAATCCAGAGTCCTATTTTTGGAAAACTCCAAAATCCATGTTCGACAGACTCCTAGAGAATTTGGAGGCCCAGCAGAAAAAAGTGCGCGCACGGCTTCTACTTTTTCCTTATCCTGTAAAAATCGCTCACCAAAGAGCCAGCCTGCCAGCAATTTAAAAAGCGTTTCAAAGCGACAGTGCTCTTGCTGTAAGGATAAAAATGAATGGGTAGTCGTGAGCATCGCCTCACGCCATTTCGGGGTGGAGTGAAAGAGCACCAGTTTTTGAATGTACTCAGGGTGCTGTGCTGCCAGCACCTGCGCAATATTGCCGCCCATAGAGTGCCCAGCCAAGTGCGCTCTTTTCAGTCCCAATGCCTTCATGAGTGCGAGGACATCCTCTGCCATACCCTCAATACTGAGGGGAAGTGTGCCTGAATCTTTTGTCTGGCCGCAGCACCGATTATCAAAAATCAAGACTTGGAAATGTGCTGCTAATGCCGCTAAGACAGGATACCAGACAGAATGATCCGCATTGTAGCCACTGACCAATACCAAAGGCTGGCCTGTGCCATGCAACTCATAATAAAACGGGGTGTCCTGAATTTTAATCGTCGGCATTATTTTTTCCCCTTGACGGCTTCACCTTACTGTTTAATACAAGTCGCCGTCCCATTGCCTCCGCCTGCATACTCAGATTGATAGTAAAAGAGATGTAAAATTGTATGGACCATCCCTTTGTTATCCCGATCATGCGATGCAACCCCGGTGGCCACGCCGTGATCGGATTCTTTGCCCGGAGCAATATTCCGAAAACTCAGCGCAATCTGATTGCCATTTGCAACCGCGGACCCCACATAAATGGGAGAGCCATCTACAGTGTAACTACTGTATTGATACGCAGAATGCCCGCTTGCAGCATCACTGCTTTTTTCATCTAAGGTCAAAACCACTTCCTTTGCGAAAGCCCCGTCGTGAACATCAAAGCCATGGCAGGTATAGCGCCCTGATAAGTTCTGGATTGTATGCTTCATCACCCCTCCTATAAAGATAATTAACTTCATAAAAATCAGAATAGCTTACCATTCTTTGTTAAAATCATAAACAATAACGTTTATAATAATCTACCCCACAATTAAAAAATCAGATCAGGCCCATTTACTTTTATGCACTTGCATGACGTTTAAGGGATTTAATTTAATTCCGGCGCGGCCGAGATATATGATGACATCATCAATAAAAGCCTGACAGATTTTGAGATTGTTTTCCTCCGATAGTCCCGCTTTTGCCTGAATTTCCGCTTTGCTTTGCAGCGCCTCTTTGATTTCAGCTTGCAAAGCATTCCGCTGAACTTCCAGACTGAATTGACGCCGATGAGTTGAGCCCGCTTCTTCAAATTGCTCCGCCATTTTCTTGAGACGATCCACAAACACTTTTACTTCCTGTAAATGCTGATCTGCCGAAGTCAAGGGAGTGCTCAACTCTTCCTGAAAAACAGCCATGGCTTCGTGCTTTTTTTCCACTGCTTGGTTAGGCCCGAGTTCGCTAATTTTTTTACGATTTGCGAGCAAGTCTTTTTTATACGTCGTCACTTGTCTTTTCCTTGCGTGAATTATCTGTTCTAATTATAACTACAAAATCAAAATGCTTTCAATTGAGAGTCCCCTCACGTCGCATCTTTATTTTACTATTTTTGGGCTTTGCCTCGGGTTTGCCTATTGCCTTGACGACTTCGACGCTCACGGCCTGGTATACCGAAAGTGGAGCGAGCCTCACGAGCTTAGGCCTCCTCAGCTTAATTGGTCAGCCTTATGTTTATAAGTTTTTATGGGCGCCCCTCTTGGATCGCTTTGATATTTTACAAATGGGCCGGCGTCGCAGCTGGATGATCGTCACGCAGATTATCCTCGCTCTCCTTCTTTTTGTTATGTCTACTTTAAACCCCGCGCATCACAGTCTTTCACTCGCACTCCTCGCTTTCGGTGTCGCTATTTTTTCAGCGACGCAAGATACGGCTATTTCAGGATATTTGACCGAAGCCCCGCTGCCGAATGAGCGTGGCCTTGCCGCCAGCTTTTATAATACAAGTTACCGCCTGGCCATGATTTTTTCAAGTGCTGTGGCGCTTATCATTGCGCAATATTTTGGCTGGCACCTCAGCTATCTCATGATGGCCGTCACGATGCTGCTCTTCATCACAGCCAGCTTCATGACGCCGGAACCGGATACGCCCGTCCGGCATAGCGATTTACGCAGCACCTTTATTGAGCCTTTTACCGAACTTATCAAGCGCTTTGGCGTCAAAACCCTGGCCCTCATTTTGCTCATGCTCCTGCTTTATAAAATGACAGATGCTTTTGCCTTATCCTTATCCAGCGTCTTTTTCCTACGCGAACTCCAATACAGTCTCGCTGAAATGGGGATGATCAATAAAGTATTTGGCACGCTTGCGGGTGTTGCAGGCGGGCTCACCGCGGGGGTGCTCATGGAACGCATCAAGCTGTTTCCGGCCCTCGTCCTCTTTGGCCTGATTCAAGCTTTTGCAAATCTTGTGTTCATCTGGCTTTACCTGGATGCGCATACGCTCAGCCATTTTGCCATCGCAGTCTCCATTGATAATTTTGCAAGCGGCCTCGGCTCGACTGCTTTTTTAGGCTTAGCGATGGCCTTGTGCCATAAAGAATTTGCGGGGACACAGTTTGCGCTCTTATCCGCCATCACTTCCATCGGCAGAGTCTATATGGGCCCCTTTGCTGCCTTAACCGTCGCCAAATGGGGTTGGATTCATTTTTTTATGATTGCAATTGGGATTGGTGTGCTTGCCGTTGTCATGCTGTTTTTTTTAAAGCGTTTAATCGAAGGGAGGTGACAAATGATCCGGATGCAGGCCTATTCGATAGCCTTCAGATGACGCTTAACAATCGTCGCGCAAGCAATGTACATATAAATAACATTGTGCCGCACCTCAGACATGACTCGATTCATTCCAGATAGACTCTGCCTATACTGTATGAGATTTAGCTTTTCAATTTCGTCTGGAATTGAGCCCGCCAAAGGAAAATTTTGCAGGCTACGGATGGCTTCTTTTACTCTAGGAGTCTGTCGAACATGGATTTTGGAGTTTTC
>JBMDXV010000113.1:0-3829 GCA_048594525.1 Gammaproteobacteria bacterium
ATCGTGTAGCTTAAATTATGAACCAATGTTTCTGCTCAGAGGGTTATGCAACAACGCCCTCTTTTTCGTAGTTTAAACAAGGCAGCCAACAATATGAATGCGCCTCCTCCAAAATACGCCTTGATTTTTGAAAGCCACCATGCTCAAGCTTGGCAAGACAAGGATTATCGAGCCAATGAGGCAGAGTCCGGACTATAGCGCTATTCGTCTCGTAGCACAGCCTGGCAGCTTACGCTCACTTTTCGGATGACTGCGGCAATAAACTTGTCCACTTCTTCATCCACCAGCGTTCGGGTGAGGTCTTGCATACTCAATTTTATCGCAATGCTTTTTTGATGCGCAGGTAAACGCTCGCCCGCATACACATCAAAAACGCTCACGTTTTGGAGGAGAGGAGACTTCACACTTTTTACGGCCTGCACGATCGCAGAAGCGGAAAGGTCGCGCGCAACGAGAAACGCAAGATCCCGTTCAATCAAGGGGAATTTTGAGATAGGCAAGGCTTGTCTTCCTTCTCCCTCTCTAAAAATAGCGGTGCTCAACTCGAATACGAAAGGCGTTAATTTGAGATCAAATTGCTCTAAGCGCTTAGGATGAAGCGCTCCACCATACCCGACACATTTTCCTTGAACCCACAGACTAAGACTTTGGCCGGGATGGAGATAAACGGGCGCGCCTGTGGGTTTAAACTCGACGCTCACGCGTGCAAAGGCGAACAATTTTTGGATTAAGCCTTTCAGGTCATAAAAATCAAGGAGGCTTTCTCGTTGCCAACCGACTGGCTTCCCATAGAGCAGCCCCGCCACAGTCTCAACTTCCTTGGGCGGAATATCTTTAAAACACGGGCCTACTTCAAATATAGACAGCGCAGTCTGTTGGCGATTGAGATTATATTGGAGGATGCTGAGTAAGCTCGGCACAATGCTTTTACGCATGCTCGCAAGTTCTTTACTAATCGGGTTTTCAAGCACATACTGAATCTCGTCAAAAAACACACGCTGCATATCTTCGTCGATGAAGCTATAACTCACCACTTCATGCAAGCCTTCCCCGAGGAGAAAGTCTTTAATCCGTAGGATGGGTGTGACGCGCTCCGCAGGAAAGTGCTCGACGAGGCTAAACTTCGGAAAATCCAGGGGGATCGAATCATAGCCCTGGAGCCGCACGAGTTCTTCGATCAAATCTTCTTCAATCCGTAAGTCAAAGCGATAGCTCGGGACTTTCAGTAAAATGGCATTTTTTTCATCCGTGAGAATTTCACAGCCCAAAGCCTGAAGGCGTGAAATCGCAAACTCCCGCCGAACGGCAACCCCGAGGAGTTTTTTGATTTTATGGGGATGGAGCAAAATCGTTTGCGCTTTCGGGAGGTGGGCCTTGTCTTCTTTCACCACAATACCGAGGCATTCGCCACCTACAACGTTCCGGAGTTTTTCAAGTGCCAGCGCCAATGCCTTTTGCGGGAGCATGGGGTCAACACCCCGCTCAAAACGATGTGACGCATCCGTGTGCAAACCATACGAACGGGCTTTCCCAGCCACAACAAGCGGATCAAAAAAAGCGGCTTCGATCAAGATTTTTTTGGTTCCTGCATCAACTGACGACGGCTTACTGCCCATCACACCAGCCAGGGCAATCGCGCTTTTTTCATCGCGGATGGTGAGGGTGTCTTCCCGTAATGCAAGGGTTTCATCATTGAGGAGTTCAATCTTTTCGCCGTCTTTAGCCCACTCTACTGAAATCATGCCGCTCACCCGATCTGCATCAAAAGCATGCATGGGCTGTCCGCATAGAATCATGACATCATTCAAAATATCCACCACTGGAGAAATGGAACGAATCCCGGAGCGCTCCAGGCGTTGCTTTACCTCTTTAGGAGTGGCCACAGTGTTATCAATCCCTTCTAAAACCGCAAGGCAATAACGAGGGCAGGCTTGCTTTTCCATAATCTTAACGGGCACATCTGCACCTCGGGTTTTGACCGGCTTAATCTCAAGTGTCGGAACAGGCAAGTGATTCAATACGGCGATTTCACGCGCAATCCCATACAAGTTCAAGCAATCTCCCCGATTGGGTGTGAGATTAATCGTCAGCATATTGTCGTTTAACTGCAAATAGTCCCGGAGATCCACTCCAAGCGGCGCATCCATGGGAAGTTCGAGAATGCCGTCTAGGCTTTCGGGAAGGCCAAGTTCTTTTTCAGAACAGAGCATTCCCTGCGACAATTCGCCTCGGAGCTTCGTCTCTTTAATCATAAAATCGCCCGGCAAACAGGCGCCCACATAGGCCACAGCCACTTTGATTCCGGCACGCGCATTGGGTGCACCGCACACAATATTGAGGACGAGCCCAGAGCCTGTGCTTACCTGACACACTCTGAGCCGATCCGCATTGGGATGCTGCACCGCCTGGAGCACCGTTCCGACAATCACGCCTGTAAACATCGGGGCCACGGGTTCGCAGGCATCCACTTCAAGCCCGAGCATCGTCAATTGATGCGAAAGCTCAGCGGTTGAAAGCTTTAATTTACCTTGAAATAAATCCTTGAGTTCGGCTTCGCTAAATTTCATCTTAAAACTGCCTTAAAAAACGCACATCATTTTCAAATAACAAGCGGAGATCATTAATCCCGTAACGCACCATCGTCAAGCGCTCAACGCCCAAACCGAATGCGAGGCCTTGATACCGCTCCGGATCGATCTTCACATTTTTGAGGACATTGGGATGCACCATCCCGCAGCCCAAAACTTCCAGCCAACGCCCGTTAAACCAGACATCCACTTCAGCGGAGGGTTCCGTAAAGGGAAAGTAAGAAGGCCGGAAGCGGATTTTTAAATCCTCGACTTCAAAAAAATACCGGAGAAAGGCATGAAGCAATCCTTTCAGATTGGCAAAGTGAATCGTCTCATCCACCCACAATCCCTCAACCTGATGAAACATCGGCGAGTGGGTCTGATCGTAATCATTGCGATAAACACGCCCTTTACCGAGGACTTTTAAAGGCGGCTCATGGCTTTCCATATACCGAACCTGTACATTGGAGGTATGGGTGCGGAGGAGCATGCCATCCCCAAAATAAAATGTATCATGCGAGGCGCGGGCAGGATGATGCGCCGGAATATTGAGCGCCGTAAAATTATGAAAATCATCTTCAATTTCAGGGCCTTCACTCACCATAAAGCCATTGTGGGTAAAAAAATGGCTGATCCGATTGAGCGACAGACTAATAGGATGCAGGCTACCGATGGTATTCGCTCGGCCTTCTAAGCTCACATCTAAGGCTTCAGCCTGAAGTTTTGCCGCAAGCTCTCGTTCCTGCAAGACAAACTCGCGTTCATCAAACGCCTCCAGCAACTTCGCTTTCACATCATTCACAAGCTGACCCACTTTAGGACGCTCATCGGGAGGCAAGCCCCCCAAGGCTTTTAGCACCTCGGTGAGTTCTCCCTTTTTCCCTAGCACGGTCGTTTTTAGCTCATACAATGTTTGCGCATGCTCTATTTTCTCAATCTGCTGAATCGTTTTTTCAGCAAGGCTCATCAGTTCTTGCAACACAGGCCCCTCTTAAAAAAGTCGTTTATTTTAGCCTAGCTGCAGCAAAATTGCTAATGAAGCTGGGCTTAATCTACCAGATGGGTGTGAATAAAAGTGCGGTCAGGTCAAGCAGCCTGCTTTAGCCAATAAGCCTCCCAGTGGCGTTGTTGCATAACCCTCTGAGCAGAAACATTGGTTCATAATTTAAGCTACACGATAACTTTTGGGCATACCTATCCTGGTCATTTTATTTAACACCCCACAAGCAATCATCCCTTCTGTCTTTTGTCTGGATAGT
>JBMDXV010000114.1:0-1510 GCA_048594525.1 Gammaproteobacteria bacterium
ATCAAAACTTGGTCTCTCGTGGTAAAAAACCAATCGTTGCTTTAACCGCTTTAATGCGAAAACTCATTGTCGTTGCTAATGCTAGATTAAAAAGCATTGATTATCCTGAAAAAATAATCTTGGAGACATAGTTGATGACAATACTATGGAAATGACATAAATAAACCGAAAGGATTTTTATCCATGAAAGGCAAATTTATTACCTTAGAAGGCGGTGAAGCTTCAGGAAAATCGACCAATATTCCAGTGATTGAAGCCTTCCTAAAAAGTCGGAATATCCCCTGCGTGGTGACCCACGAACCCGGCGGAACGCCGCTTGCCGAAGAATTGCGGAAGGTTTTGTTGACCGCGCATGCCGAAACGCTTGCACCAAAGACGGAACTCTTACTGATGTTTGCCTCGCGCGCTCAGCATCTCAATACGGTCATCCTGCCTGCCTTGGCAGCAGGGAAATGGGTGATTTGTTCTCGGTTTACAGACTCTTCTTACGCCTATCAGGGCGGGGGACGCGGTGTGTCCGTATCGGACATTGCAACGCTGGAACACTTTGTACAAGGAGAGGTGCAGCCTGATCTCACCTTGCTTTTAGATGTTCCCGTGGACATTGCCCTTAAACGCGCAGAAGCGCGCGGCGCGCTCGATCGCATTGAGCAGGAAGACCGTGCCTTTTTTGAACGCATTCGTAAGGCTTTTTTAAAACGCGCCGTAGAATACCCTGAGCGCATTCGGGTGATTGATGCAAGCCAGCCTTTAGAACAAGTTCAAAAAGATATTATTCAAGCAGCCGCATCGATAAGTCAATCTCTGGTTTAGGATGCTTGTAAAAGAAATTCCAGCATCGCCCTTCGCTAAATCTTACTGTTTGGAGTAGAATCAGCAAGCTGCAAAATCATTCTTAACATCATGCACGAATCAAATCGTATTGAACTCAAAAGTGAACTGACTGACTCACTGGAAAAAGAAGTCATTGCTTTCTTGAATTATCGGGATGGCGGTATCATCTATATTGGGGTGGATGATAAAAGTCATAAAGCGATTGAAATTAAAGAGATAGACACGCTTCAGCTTAAAATCAAAGATCGAATCAAGCACAATATCACTCCTTCTACCATGGGGCTTTTTGATGTGGCCATCGAAACGCGAGATGGCAAACAAATCATTAAAATCAACCTTGCCAGTGGACCAGAAAAGCCCTATTATCTTGCAAAAATGGGTATGTCCACCAAAGGTTGCTTTATCCGAGTTGGCAGTGCCTCTGAGCCTATGTCTATGCGAATGATTGAAGACTTGTTTGCAAGCAGAATCCGCAATTCTATCGGCACGATTCGCTCGCGTAATCAGGAGCTTACATTTGAACAACTTAAAATTTATGTAACTATTCAGCGCGTAATTAGGGTTTATAAGCAAATTCTGGCAATTTGCCTTCAAATAATATCTTCAATGCTTCAGCAACATTTACGCCATGCTTCCGGCACGTTGACAGATAACCTCTGATCCTACAAAAAATAAG
>JBMDXV010000115.1:0-1894 GCA_048594525.1 Gammaproteobacteria bacterium
TTATTTTTTGTAGGATCAGAGGTTATCTGTCAACGTGCCGGAAGCATGGCGTAAATGTTGCTGAAGCATTGAAGATATTATTTGAAGGCAAATTGCCAGAATTTGCTTATAAACCCTAATTACGCGCTGAATAGTTACAAGACTTTTAAGTTTATAAGGTTGGACTTCACTCAAGATAATCGGAGCGTGAATCTGGATCGCTTCATCGGTTTCGTTATTAATCGCAAAGTTAATATTGTCATAAACGCAGGCTTCACTTTGCATCAAATAAGCGGAAGCCATGAGTGTTAATAAGATCCCATTCCGTTTCTTCACGCGCACCCTCCTTACGTTAAAACAATTTGGTCCCCTGTTTGGGTCACGACCAGCTCTTCTAAGACGTCATAGAGCAGCATCACGAGCACAAATAAAGATTGCTCAGGCATGATATTCACGCGCTCCCCTGTGAGCGTTGCGGCGTCAGAAACCAAGGCCACTTCGAGCTTACGCGCAAATAAAAAATCAGCAAGGAGATTAGCCCGTTTTACAAAAATTGGCAAGGCGCCGTCTAGCGCAAATACTTTTTCCGGGGGCAAGGTTTCGTCTCGGTAAACAAACGGCTTATTATGCCGACTCGCTAGTTTAACTAAAATGGCCGAGAGGTCGAGCATTATTGGACCTGCTGAATGATTTGAGAGATACCCAAAATTTGATGCGCACTGACATTATTCACACGATCAACCACGATAGTGAGCAGAACTTTTTTAGTTGAGACTTTATCCCCTTGTTGTAAGGAAATCAGCATTGGAACCTGTACTTGCCATTTATAAACGCCCGAAAATACCCCAGTACCGGTGACAACGGGAATATCGGTTTGCGTGGCAGACGTGATGAGTTTTTCACTTTTAATGTTTTGCAGTTGTCCTGCAAAAGCTACTTGGAATTGTGACCATCCTTCCGGAGTAAAGTAACCCTGAGTTTTATCGAGCTGTTCACGATAATGAATAAAATCAAGCGCATAAATACTTGGCACATTACGGCTTACCCAATTGAGCACGGTTTCATTGGTCACGACAGGTTGAACCGTGGGATAAAGGGGAATTAACTGCCCGGCATCGGATACCGCAAAAAAGAACTTTTGTGTAGGCTTGCTTGAATAAAAAACAAATGAAAGCACCAGCACAAGATTTAAAATGAGACTAATCAATAAAATCCAAATCAATCGACGAAAATTATCTCGATAAAAATTATTGCGTAAGGTGACTTTTTCTAAAGCTTTGTGCGCATTATCATTCATCTTCTCGTTCCTATGTCGTTAACGTATGCTAAGCATGCGGTGCTGCTGAAGGCTCTTCTTGTGGGCGGGCGGGTTTTTTATTCATTGCTGAGGCAGGAGCTGCACTTGCGTCGTCTTTTTTCTCTTCTTCTGCTGTAGGGGTAGCCGGGCCTTGGTTAAGTTGCAACACATCTTCCGGTGTTTCTGTTGTAAACGCAAGTTCTCTTTCACTGCCTCTGTCGCGGAAGGCTTGATTCATATACTCACCCAAACCCTCTGGAGGCTTTGTGTATTGACCCGTGCTGCGGTCGACGGCTCTGATCCAGACATTGCCATTATCATCATGCCACACAGCGAGTTTTTCCCTGTCCGGATAGTCTCTATTCCATTTCATTGCAGCGGCCGTTAAATCGTCATACTGCTCACGATCTGCATTTCCCCACCGTGCCTTGTAAGCGACAAGGAGCGAAATAAAGAACTGCGCCATAAAGCTGGATGAGACGTGCCCCAAGGCTTCTGCTTCTGCTTTACCCATGGGTGTATCACGCCACCTTTGTACTCCTGCAACGTAAAAGGCGGGTTTGGCTTCTGCAGCTGGATAAGAGGCTAATATAGCGGTTGTTTTTTTTAGTTAGCGTT
>JBMDXV010000116.1:0-1655 GCA_048594525.1 Gammaproteobacteria bacterium
ATTTAAGCATATCTGAAATACCTCTTATCGATCTAGTCAGCTTATTTTAGCACCTTCATCGGTATTTGCGACAGAACCCTGTCTCTTCCTAAAAAACAATTGGAACACCGGTTACGGCCATCGGCGGAATTCAGCTTCAAAAACGAGCGGATTTGAATAAATTGTGATTTTATGCGGAGCACTTTCTATAGAGGCTAAAAAGTGCTAAAATACCACAAAAAGTGCAAGCGAATCATGGAATTTAAAAAGCCCTTTGATTGGAGTACAGAAAAAAATCAAAAACTCTTGGAAGAGCGTGGCCTTAGTTTTGAAGCGATTATTCTTGCGATTGAAGCGGGGAAAGTGTTAGATATCGTGCCTCATCCTACATTAGCGCATCAAAAAATTTTGGTGATAGAGATAGAGACGCATGTTGTTCTTGTCCCCTTTGTAGAAGATGATGAAAAATATTTTTTAAAAACAGCCTATCATAGCCGTAAGGCTTTTAAAACTTATAAAAAGGGAGAGCCAAAATGAATATTAAACAATATCAACTTGATGAGGAAGAACAAGAAATTTTAACTGCTTTTGAATCAGGAAAACTTAAATCTGTTCATAACTTGGAGGAGGAAAAGCAAAAGCTCGTTCGTGCAGCCAAATCCCACATGAATAAAGTACATCGAGTCAATATTCGTTTAAACACTATGGATTTTCAAAAGGCTCAGGAAAAATCAATGCGTGAAGGGATTCCTTATGCTACTTTTATTTCAAGTATTATTCATAAATATTTATCTGGACAATTAGTAGAACAGCAAACCCATTAACACTTGAGAAAGTGGGCTCTTGCAACCTTTCCTTGCGGAGGTTATCCTACATCAACCCTGCCCCCTACAATAATGTGCGTAGCCGTTCTTTTTACATGGAGATGACTGAGTCTTCCCATTTTCTCTCCCTGCTCAAAAATGAAAAGCTTGGGCGCAGATTCAGGCAAAATAGAAACGAGCGCTCCTGCAGCAACGCCTGTTGCAGGGTCTTCATTCAGCCCTCCTTTCGGATTAAATGCGCGCGCAGCAAAATCAATGCCAGGGCTGGCATTCCGGGTATAGACATACAGACCATTAATACCTGTTTTAATGCTCCAGTTTTTGATGCATTCAAAATCAGGCTTCAGGGTATTCAACACCGTTTTTGTTTTGACAGAAATGAGGAGTTTAGGGCTACCCATACTCGCCACACAAAGCGGTAGGCTTTGATCAATCGTTTGATCGAAAGGGCATTGCAGCATGGATTCAATTTCTTCTTGGACAATCGGGATTGTGAGACGCTGACCTTTGTTCAGCCTAACAAAAATTAAACCGGCCTCATCTCGATTCACATAGAGCTTCGTCCCAATAAACGTTTGAACCGTCAGCGTGTTTGTATCGCGCATCTCCATCAAAACACGGGCTCCTGCCAAAGTGCCATGCAGGCACAACTCCATTTCACGGGCAGGATAAAAAAAGCGAAGGATGGGAATGGCCTCGTTCTCATTTTCACTAAAGAGATATTTGTAAGATTCCCAGACTCATTCCCATCGGAATGGCTATTAATATAAGCATTAATGATTTCATCAGTAACGTTTCCACTTGTAGCGCTAAAAAATCCTCTTCCCCAAAAGTGTCTACCCCAATAGATTT
>JBMDXV010000117.1:0-1559 GCA_048594525.1 Gammaproteobacteria bacterium
CGTTTACTGATGGGGGCAACAAATATGCCGTATATCTGTCTATCATTACAAACCTTGCCATGCCTTGCTTCCAGTCCCGTTAATTCAGCCAGTATTTTAACATTGATCGGATTTACAGCATAGCGCGACAGACTCCTAGCTAAATTTTTAAGTTGCTGATCTATGGCATAATTAAGATTATTTACCGCGGTTGAACGTTTTAGTTCCTGATTTTCTCTTAAAGCGATAAATAAGGCCTCTATCTTTTCTTTAAAAGCAGATTTATTCATTTTCTTACCCAATTTTTTGATCGCTAAATTATACACCCACCTTAGCTATAGTTCAGTAATTTTTTTCTTCATTTACTAATAAGAATCTTAACGCTCTCAACTCAAATGCACCTGCACCACACCGAACACGATTAAAAACAATAAATAAATTGGAAAGCTTGAGGCCAGGCTATCGACGCGATCTAGAAATCCGCCGTGGCCGGGTAAGAGGCTCCCGCTGTCTTTTGCGTCATACAGGCGTTTCATGAGACTTTCAAACAAGTCACCGAGTACGGAAACAAAGATCAGGAAAATGCCGAAGACTAACCAGCCTAAGGCCTTTTCAAAGCTGAGGTTCGGCATAAATAAGACAACGCCCATGCCTGCGATGGTGCCTACGATTAGCCCTCCCAATAAACCTTCTACTGACTTTTTGGGACTGATTGTTGGCATGAGTTTATGCTTGCCATAGTGTGAACCTACAAAATAGGCGGCAGTATCGGCAAAGCAGACGAGCATAATTAAATAAAACAATACAGTGCGGTCCACTTCATGCAGGGTCACGATCGATATCCATAACGGGCCCAAATTCAGGACGGCCAGCAAAAATTGTAGCCCTTTGTTTTTTAAGAACGATAGGCGCTCTGCTGGCACGAAGATTAAAATACTCGCGGCCACCCACCAGAGTAAGGTCAATTGCAAGCTGAACCATAAATGATGCAGCATTAAAATCGTGATGATCCAAAACCCGATGAGTAGGATCACTTTATTCAACCAAAAACGCACTGAAATTAAAACCAACCATTCCCAAAAAGCCAGTGAAACCAGGATGCCTAAGAGAACCGCGAAAATCACATCCGGAAAATAAAAAACACTGGCGATCGCAAGAACGCCTAAAAGAAAGCCTGTTTTAATTCGGGTGAGATGTTTCTGCATGTGTGGTGTCCGTCAATTGCTCGGAGGTTTTGCCGTAACGGCGCTCCCGCGTCTTATACCACGCCAAAGCGTCCTCCAATTGTGCGAGGTTAAAATCTGGAAAGAGTATATCGGTAAAATATAATTCTGTATAGGCAGACTGCCACAACAGGAAGTTACTGATGCGGCGCTCCCCGCCGGTCCGAATCATCAAATCTAAGTCAGGTAAGTCGTGGGTATACAGATAAGACTCAAACGCCGCCTCAGTCACATTGTCAGATGCGAGGCGCCCTGCTCCTACATCATGGAGGATATGCTGAATCGCTCTCATGATTTCAGCTCTGCCCCCGTAGTTGAGGGCGATATTCAGGTTCAGCCCCGTATTATCCGCCATGA
>JBMDXV010000118.1:0-21123 GCA_048594525.1 Gammaproteobacteria bacterium
TTTCGTCCCGCCGGGCATGGCAGACATAAAGCAGCAATCCTAAAACACCCGCGCCTAACAAAGCGATCGTAACAAAATGATTGAGAATGGGGTCGACCACTGTATCAAGGCCGATCAGTAAGGCGGTTAACGCCACTGAAATAAGGATGAAGCCCAGAAAATCAAACCGCGCAAGCGTAGGGTTGGTCCAGTTTTCAATATATTTGAGAATGAAATATAATCCTACAAGCCCAATCGGAATATTCACAAAAAAGATCGCGCGCCAGTTAAAATAAGTCGTGAGTGCGCCGCCGATTAAGGGGCCGAAGCTTGGGCCCAACAGTCCAAACGTAGCGGTGATACTCATGACATTGATGAGTTCAAGTTTGGAAAAATTCCGGACAAACAAAAGCCGACCCGTGGGCAGAGACAATGCGCCGCCAATGCCCTGAACCGTTCGGGCAAGCACGAGTTCCGATAAGTTTTGAGAGAGTCCACACGCAATGGAGCCCAGTAAAAAAAGGAAGATAGCGACCGAGAAAATGCGGCGACAACCAAAGCGATCAGCAAGCCAGCCGGACATGGGAATCACAATTCCAGCGGCTAATAAATAAGCGGTGAGGGCGACCTTTAAGTGTAGAGGATCCGTATTCAGGGTATAGGCAATTTGCGGGAGCGCTGTATTGATGATCGTGCTGTCGAGGCCTTCCATAAAAAAAGCACAGGCCACGATGATGATTAAAAAACGTTTAGAAGATTCCATAAATAAAAAGGCTCGCGACATTCACAGGAGGGGATGAGGCGGCTATACTATCACAAAATGGTCCGCATCAGTATGGTTTCATGTCCGATTTATTCATTCCTTTACGGGTTCACTCTGAATATTCCGTGGTCAACGGTTTAGGATCGATCTCAGCTTGGGTTGAAAAAGCAAAAGCCCTCGGCTATTCTGCCCTCGCCCTGACGGACGAAACCAATTTGTTTGCAGCCGTTAAGTTTTATCAAGCGACAATTTTGGCCGGAATCAAGCCTATTTTCGGTAGTGATTTACTCTTGAAAACAGAGGGCGGACTCTGCCGCTTTACGCTCCTGTGTATGGATCAGCAAGGGTTTAAAAATCTCACCTTATTGATCTCGCGTGCCTATCTTGAAGGCAAGCGTGAAAATGGACTGCCCGCGATTGAAAAAGCCTGGCTCACGCCTAGTGGGCTCGCGGGATTGATTATGTTATCCGGGGGAGTGGAAGGAGAGTTCGGCAAGCTTTTGTTAAAAGAGGAGTCTCGCGCGCTTGAAAATTTAAAGTATTGGCAGGCGCTTTTTCCAGAGGATCGCTTTTATGTGGAATTGACCCGCGTGGGGTTTCCTGACGAAGAAAGCTACCTCCATAAAGCTTTAGCACTGGCTGAAACACACGATTTGCCTGTGGTGGCCACCCATCCCGCATTATTTTTAGAGGAAGAGGATTTTGCTGCACACGAAGTGCGCGTTGCAATTCATGAAGGCTTTACCTTAGAAGACCCGAATCGCTCCAGACGCTTTACAGATCGGCAGTATTTGCCTTCACAAGCCATGATGCAAAACCGCTTTGCCGACTGCAAGGTCGCGCTTGAAAACGCAGTGGAGCTCGCTGAGCGGTGTAATGTCGAATTTGAACTCGGTAAGCCGTGCCTGCCTGTTTTTCCGATTCCGGCAGGAATGACAGAAGGCGAATATTTCAGCAAAGTCGCGCATGAAGGGCTCGAAGCCCGACTGAAAGAAAATAGAGAGGCCGCCCGAGAAACGTATCTCGCTCGCTTAGAACTTGAACTCGAAGTCATCATTAAAATGGGCTTTTCCGGTTATTTTTTGATTGTGTCAGACTTTATTCAGTGGTCGAAACATCAGGGTATTCCGGTAGGGCCTGGCCGGGGATCAGGCGCGGGCTCGCTGGTGGCCTATGCGCTTAATATTACGGATATCGATCCTTTACCTTATGACTTATTGTTTGAGCGCTTTTTAAATCCCGAGCGGATTTCCATGCCTGACTTTGATATTGATTTTTGTATGGACGGTCGGGATCGCGTCATTGATTATGTCGCCAGTAAATATGGCAGGCATTCGGTTTCGCAAATCATCACGTTTGGTACGATGGCGGCAAAAGCCGTGGTGCGCGATGTCGGGCGTGTACTTGCACTGCCTTATGGTTTTGTAGACGGCATAGCGAAATTGATTCCCTTGGAATTAGGCATGACGCTTGAGTTGGCCCTGCAAAAGGAACCTTTGTTAAAAAAGCGGTATACCGATGAAGAAGATGTCAAATCCCTCATCGATATGGCTTTAAAGCTGGAGGGTACCGTTCGCAATGTCGGAAAACACGCGGGGGGCGTCGTCATTGCGCCGTCGAATCTGACTGATTTTGCCCCGATTTATTGTGAAGAAGGGACGGATCAGCTCGTCGCGCAATATGATAAAGACGATGTGGAAGCGGTCGGTTTAGTGAAGTTTGACTTTCTAGGACTCCGTAACTTAACCATTATTCAAGCGGCGGTGGATATTATCAATACAAGCCGCGAGGGCCCGCCCTTCGATATAAATCACATTCCGCTGATCGATTCCAAAACTTTCGACCTCTTAAAAAAAGGGGAGACGAATGCCGTCTTCCAATTAGAATCCCGCGGCATGAAAGAATTGATCAAGCGCTTAAAGCCCGATTGCTTTGAAGATATTATTGCGCTTGTGGCCTTGTTTCGCCCCGGGCCTTTGCAGTCCGGGATGGTGGATGATTTCATTGCCCGTAAACATGGCCACGCTAAAATTGAATATCCGCATCCGGATACCTTGCCGATTTTAAAATCTACCTACGGGGTGATTTTGTATCAGGAGCAGGTCATGCTGATTCCGCAAGTTTTAGCGGGATACACTTTGGGAGGCGCGGATTTGCTCCGGCGTGCCATGGGAAAAAAGAAGCCGGAAGAAATGGCGATGCAGCGGGGCATCTTTGTTGAAGGGGCGATCAAAAACAATATCTCAGGCGAAGTGGCCGGTGGTATTTTTGATTTGATGGAAAAATTTGCAGGCTATGGATTTAACAAATCGCATTCTGCGGCGTATGCCTTGGTTGCGTATCAGACGGCTTATTTAAAAGCCCATCACCCTGCAGCGTTTATGGCGGCGGTCTTATCGTCGGATATGGATAATACCGATAAAGTCGTGGGCTTTGCCGATGAGTGTAAAACAATGCATTTAAAGCTTCTTCCTCCCGATATTAACATGAGCAAATATCCGTTTTCTGTGGTCGATGAGACAACGATTCGCTATGGCTTAGGCGCGATTAAGGGAGCCGGACAAGCGGCTATTGAAATCATCCTCGCGGAACGGAAGTCGGGGGAGTTTAAAGATTTATTTGATTTTTGCGGAAGGATAGATTTACGCAAGGTGAACAAGCGCGTGGTGGAGGCCTTGATTTATAGCGGTGCGATGGATGGGTTGGGAGCGAGCCGGGAAATCCTGTTTGCTTCAATTGAAGCGGCCATGCAAAGTGCGGATCAGGATAATGAAGCCCGAGACGCGGGTCAGCACGATTTATTTGCAGAAGACGCGCCTTCTGACGCACCGCAAGTTCGGCATTGGAAACAAGCGGCACCTTGGAAAACCTATGATCGCTTAATGTTTGAAAAGCAGGTCTTGGGCTGGTGCCTCTCCGGCCATCCCTTGGATGAGTCTCGTGCCCTGTTTAAATCTTTAAAGGTCAAGCCTCTCACAAAGCTTTCACCCACTGCGCGGGGAGAAACCATTTTGATTGCGGGCCTCATTACTGCACTCCGGCGGATTAAAACAAAGCGCGGGTCCATTTTGACGGTGCTTTCATTTGAAGATTTTTCCGGTAAAGTTGACGTGACCTGTTTTGCAGAAGTCGGGGAGCGACACCGCGCGCTTTTAAAAGTGGAAGGCATTTTAGTGATTGAGTGTGAAGTCGGCATGGATGAATTTTCAGGCGGCTTGCGCGCTGTTGCAAAAGAGCTTCATGATTTGCAAGAATACCAAGCGGGCAAAGTAAAACTTCTAAAATTAAGATTGATGGAATCCACCACTGCAGCGGCACACTTAATCAAGCTCCGCGACGCGTTACATCAATCGCCCGGTAATTGCCCGGTTGAGCTTCTCTATGAGCGGGAGGATGGCAAAGTTGTCTTTAAACTCGGGAAAGAGTGGATGGTTTTGCCCAGTGAAAAACTCGTCGAGGACTTAGATGAATTTACCCCTCAATTGGTTTATTAAATAGGGAGAGAACCTGATGTCCAAAAAAGTTATGCTGGTTGCAGGCGAAGCGTCCGGAGATGCCCATGGCGCTGAAGTCGTACGTGCCCTCAAGCAACATCAACACGTCGAGTGTATAGGCATTGGAGGGAATAAAATGAAGGAAGCGGGGTGCTCGCTCCTGTTTGATTACAAATCCATCGCGGTGATGGGCCTCTTCGAAGTGATAAAACACTTTCCCGCAATCAGGCAAGCCTGGAAAATTGCCGTAGCGGCGCTAGCCCGCGAAAAGCCGGATTGCCTGATTTTAATCGATTACCCCGGCTTTAATTTGCGGCTTGCGGCCGAGGCAAAGCGGCTCGGAATCAAAGTGGTGTATTACGTCAGCCCCCAAATCTGGGCGTGGAAGAAAAAGCGTATCCATAAAATCAAAGCGCACGTCGATCATATGGCTGTCATCCTGCCCTTTGAAGCAGAGATTTATGAAAAAGCAGGCGTGCCTGTGACGTTTGTGGGTTCGCCATTGTTAGAGCAAGTTCAGCCGATGAGCCAAAAAGAAGCGCGCGCACTTTTAAATCTGTCTGAACAAATCAAGCTGATCGGCTTATTACCCGGGAGCCGGCACAGCGAAGTATCACGGCTCTTGCCAGAATTAATTGATGTGGCGGAAAGCCTCAAAGTACAATATCCCCACATCCAATTTATTTTGCCGCTCGCGGACACGATCAAAGAGTCTGAAATATGGCCTTACCTGGATGATACCAAAGTTCCCATCCTCCTCGTTAAACGGAATAGTCATGCGGTTATGTCGGCTTGTGATGTCTTGGTGGGTTCGTCCGGAACGGCCACCTTGGAAGCCGCTATTTTAGGCGTCCCCATGGTTGTAATCTATAAAATGCACGCCCTCACTTTTGAGATTGCAAAATGGCTCGTTAAAATTAAGTATATTAGTCTCCCCAATCTCCTTGGCGGAAAGTTAATTTATCCGGAGTTCATTCAAAAAGCAGCGAGTTCGGTCAATATCGTTCAAGCCATTCAAATCATTTTAGATGCGAAAGAAGAGCAAACCAGGATTAAAAAAGAACTTGAAGCCTTACGGGCCTTACTGGGATCAAAAGGGGCAGGCAAGCGCGTGGCTGACCTGGCTTTGGCTTTATGCTAAAATTAAACTTTAATCATGTTTGAGGGAATGATGCCTATTTTAAAAGTGATTCAATATCCTGACCCTTTTTTAAAAAAAGTCTGTGAACCCATTACAGAGTTTAACGGCACGCTCCAGACGTTTATCGATGATTTGCTTGAAACTATGTATGCTGAAGATGGCATGGGGATTGCCGCCAACCAAGTGGGTGTATCAAAGCGCCTCTTTATTATGGATGAAAATCCGCATGAAACCCGTCAGCCGCTCATTTTCATCAATCCTGAAATTATTTCCCAAAGCGACGAGCAAGTGGAAGATACAGAGGGTTGCCTTTCTTTTAGAGGAGTGCCTATTGTGGTGAAACGGGCCCAAAAAGTAGCTGTGAAAGCGCTTGATCGCAACGGTAAAGAGTTTATCTGCGAACGGGACAATTATTCAGCCAAGTGCCTGCAACACGAATACGATCATCTGGATGGCATTACTTTTTTTGATTATCTCTCCGCTTTAAAGCGTCAGATGGCTGAGAAAAAACTTCAAAAATACAAAAGGACGTCCATGTAATGAGACTCGCTTTTGCAGGGACGCCTGAGATTGCCTCTACTATTTTTGCAGATTTATTACAGCATCGTGAGCATGAGGTGGTGGTCGTTTTAACACAACCAGATCGACCGTCTGGGCGCGGGCAAAAACTGGAAAACAGCCCCGTCAAAACACTGGCTTTGGCTGAGAATATCCCCGTTTATCAACCTTTAACGCTTAAAGGAGAAGAGGCGCAGTCTATCCTGAAAAGCTATGATTTTGATTTAATGATTGTTGTGGCCTATGGACTAATGATCCCACAAACGGTTTTAGAAATTCCACAATTCGGCTGTTGGAATATCCATGTTTCAAAGCTGCCGCGTTGGCGAGGTGCTGCACCCATCCAGCGTTGTATTGAAGCCGGAGATTCGGACACTGGCGTGACCCTGATGCAAATGGATAAGGGGCTTGATACCGGGCCGATTTTATTACAAGAGACTTGTTCGATTTCAAAGACAGTGACTGCCGGAGAACTTCATGACGGCTTAGCTTTAATGGGAGCGGATCTATTGCAGCGGGGATTGGCTTTAAAGCAATCCGGCGCACTCATGCTGCATCCTCAAAATGAGGCTGACGCAAGCTATGCAAAAAAACTGAGCAAGGAGGAAGCGCGTCTCGACTGGAGCCTCTCTGCACAGGTATTAGAGCGCAAAATTCGTGCTTTTCATCCTTGGCCTATTTGTCATACAACTTATAATGACACAGTGATTAGGATCTGGCAGGCTCGCTGCCCTGAGGTTCAATGTGAATCAATCTCAAAGCATATCGGCCAAATTGTCTATATAAAAAATGAAGCCATCGGTATTCAAACCAGACAAGGTATTTTAGAGATTTTAAGCCTACAAATTCCTGGTGGGAAAGTACTGCCTGTTGCTTTATTCTTACAAGGGCACCGTCATTTTTTTGTTGAAGAAGGGCTGCTTGTATAAGGCTAAACAAATTCAAAGTGATACTGATTGTCAAAATAGCCTGTTAGTTTAGCAAGGCTTTTAATCTTGCGCTGGCCGCTTTTATCGCGCTCAATAAAGACAATCAAATCCAAAGCTTCGGGAATTAAATAGTGCGGAGGCACTGCAACCACCTCACGGATCAAGTCTTCAAGCCGGTGAGGCGTTGTTTCCACGCTGTTTGCATGCAAGGTGGAAATGCCTCCCGGGTGTCCTGTATTCCAGGCTTTGAGGAGTTCGAGCGCAGCACCGTCTCGGACTTCACCGATGATAATCCGATCCGGCCGCATCCGGAGTGAGCCTCTCACCAGGTCACGCATGCTTACACTGTCTGTGGTATTCATGGTCACGACATCATCGGCCATGAGCTGCAATTCAGGTAAATCTTCTAAAATAAGGATGCGGTCGTTTGTGCCTTTGAGGACATCGAGAAGCGCGTTAGAAAATGTGGTTTTCCCGGAGCCTGTTCCGCCTACAATCAGAATATTTTTGCGTCCAAGTACGGCTTCTTTTAGGGATTCGGCTTGACGTGCAGAAAGGGTTCCTTTTTCAACATAATCATCTAGCGTAAAAATATGGGTAGCCCGTTTCCGAATCGCAAAACTCGCGGCCTTCACAACAGGCGGCAGCCAGCCTTGAAAGCGAGCGCCGAAGAAAGGGATTTCGGTAGCAACCATGGGGGTCTTCTCGTGGATTTCATAATTCTTGTAACTCGCTACGAGTTTAACGATGTTCAATGCCTGTTCGGGAGGCAGAAATAAACTCGTTGGGCTTTTACCAGCAGCCAATTGATCAATAAAAATGTGCCCATCAGGATTCAGCATAATCTCGATGATACTGGGATCTTGTAAAAATTGCATGATATCTTCACCAAAGGCGGTTTCAAGCATGTTGACGTGGCGCTGCTTGGCAATTGCATTCTTCATTCAGTTTTCCTTTTATGAGATCATTTTTTCTTATCTTGCAAGGCTTCTTTAAACGTGGCTTTGAGTTTGTTCAAGGTGTCGCGAGAAATGCCTTCTTTTTGGACTTTAACGGCTTTGGTGAGTTCCGATACATTTTGGTTCAAGCCGGATAAACCAGCAGCACTTCCCGTAGTGCTAACATGGACTGAACTCGCTGCAGCAGTAGTGGAAACGCCTGATAGGGTCGCTCCTCCTCGCCCGGAAGCGCCAGCGCCTGCTGCAGCGCCAGCAGAAGCCATATTGCTCGCCGCTGCAACTTGTGAAATAGTGTTGGAAGAAACGGAAACAACGGGGGCAGATGCTTGATTCACTTCATTGCCGGAGGTTTTATTAAAGAGCTCTCCTCCAAATTCTCCGACACTCTCTGCGAGCATATTGGGAATTTTCCAGCACAGTAAAGTAATAACAAGCGTTGCAATAAAGAGCCCCAAGGGCTGATCAAGCGTAGTAGACTGGCCAAAGGCGGTGGGGTTCATGCCGATCCAGACACCGAGCCCGATTCCCACAATCACGATTAAGGCAAAAATTCTTACGGCACCCTTTATGACGCCGTGGATAGAGCGTCTGAATAAGTTTTCTGTTAAAACGAAACTTCCAAAGGGTAAGAATAATAAAGCCATTAAGGCCAAAAGATAAAATCCGACAATGAGAATGATAATCTCACAAGCAATAAGCGCAAACATGAGTAAAATCCCAAAACCCAAGATGAGATAAATCGCACTCATGCCAATATTGGCGGTGCCATATTGCACAGCAAGCGTCAATAATGAAATGCTGCTATCAAAACCAAAACGCCAGAGGAGGTCTGGGCTAAAGACCAGGGTCGCAACGTTCTCGTTTCCGTTCCCAAGTCCGATTTTTGCAAGTCCATTCACGAGTGCGTTGAGGAGGGTGGGGTAATTGCTGATGAGATAAAAAATAAACCCAAGTTTAATGATCTTAAACAATAAGAGAGCAAACATTTCCTGTTGTTTCAAAGCCCAAATGAGCCCAAACAGGCAAATCTCCAGCACGGCCAAAAGATAAAATAATTGCACTGCATAATGGCTGATTTGAGTAAAAGCTAAAGATAAATTTTGCAGATAACTGCTTTGAATAGCATTAAAAATAAAAGGAGACATGGAGAAAGCAGAGTCATCCATTATTGGGGTTTCCCTTGAAAAATAGTAAAAAGCTCGCTGGGATTCGATGAGTTTGACGTGTCGGATGAACTGGAATCAGACATAAAATCACCCTGATCTTCTGCCCCAGACAGTTTTTGGTAGTTTACGTTTTGAAAAACCTGCATGCCTTGCGCAGTGAGCTGTTGCACTTGACTACCAAATGTATCACCACCCGTCGTGGCCGTTGGGGTTGGTGGATACGCGTTGTTGGGCATTGGGCTTGAAGCAGGCGGAGAAGGAAATGAATTATAGTCCGCATACACCCCCGTAGAGAACAAGCCAAAGATGAGATAAAAAACAAAACGCATGTGATGGGCAGGATATTTTTAGAAGTCTTATTATAGCGTGATTTAAAAAAGAAAACAGATGAGGATTCCCAGGTGCGTACATTAACTTCGTATAATGATTATTATGTTAAATTAAATATAAAAAGCAATTAAGCCTTGCGTGATGAAGGAAGAGAGCTAAAGGGATAATGCTATCCCTTTTAGATTAAACGTTTCAATACTTTTAATGTTGTGTGGTCGCCACCGGCGCTTGCTGCAACATAACCGGCCCCTGCATGGGCTGCATTTGATTAGCAGAAGCGGCAGCATAAGTCTTTTCAGCTTGCTTCATCATGCCGTGAATATCAAACAATACAAAGGCGAGTCCGATAAAAACAATGATCTTCACCACTTTTAAAATTAAACATAAGACTTTATCGGTCTTGCCGAAGGGACAGCTTTTACCTGAGCAGGTGCAGTTGGCGGAGCCACATTGCGTGCAATATCCTTTGTCCATAGGGTTTAACTTTCCATTCACTTGTTTTTCTTCTGCCATATTATTCTCCCGAATTAGTTAAAGTAATGCTTTACAACCTCCGCAATATACCGCTTCTCTTGCTGTTTTTGCAAGTGAAGCAGGTTATAATGGGTTTTTACTTTTTTCGTTGAGTAGTGCAGTACATGGACTATGCACGAGTGAAATGGGCGTGTCGGCGCGGTATGTTAGAGCTTGACTTGATCTTTGAGCCTTATGTGGATAAATGTTATCCGCATGCTTCAAAACAGGAACAAGCCCTTTTTGATCGATTTTTGGAGTCGAGTGACCAGGATTTGTATGATTGGCTATTGAAAAAGAAAGCCCCTCATCCGGCTGAGTTTTCTGATATGATTGAGATTTTACTTTCCCATGATTGAAATTAATTACGCTTCTCTTGGTCTGTTGCGCTTGCTGATTCCAAAAAAGCTCATTGCTTTAGACTTTCCCGTTTCTTCCGCTCACGTCTGGAAAATTAAGACGATGAACTTGCAAGAATATGAAGCCACCATGCTCCCCTCCAGCCGAATCACCGCTAAACTACTCATCTTGCATTTTCAGGTGTTGGGCTCCAGAATGCACCGCTATCAAATTATTTTGCCGCGTATGGTCGGCAAGACACATTTTCAGGACTTACTCATTTATTTAAAAACACATTAAGGATTAAGGGGTTTTATTATGCATTCAGATTGGGCCAATGCCATTCGCTTTTTAAGTATTGATGCGGTAGAGGCTGCAAAATCAGGGCATCCCGGCATGCCGATGGGCATGGCCGACATCGCCACCCTCCTTTGGCGTGAGTTTTTACAGCATAATCCTAACAATCCCAAGTGGATTAATCGCGATCGCTTTATCTTGTCAAACGGTCACGGTTCTATGTTGCTTTATAGCCTCTTGCATTTAAGCGGATATGATCTCCCTATTGAAGAATTAAAACGTTTTCGACAGCTCCATAGCAAAACGCCGGGTCATCCTGAGTATGGTTACGCACCCGGAATTGAAACTACGACAGGCCCCCTGGGCCAGGGTCTTGCAAATGCTGTAGGCATGGCCCTTGCAGAGAAAATTTTGGCGGAACAATTTAACACGCCCGATTACGCCTTGATCAATCATCGCACGTATGTGTTTTTAGGAGACGGTTGCCTCATGGAAGGCATTTCTCATGAAGTCGCATCGCTTGCGGGGACGTGGGGACTTAACAAACTCATTGCGTTTTGGGATGATAATGGAATTTCCATCGACGGGGAAGTGGAAGGCTGGTTTACGGATGACACACCCCGCCGCTTTGAAGCCTATGGCTGGCGGGTGATTCGCGATGTGGACGGCCATGATCCGGAGAACGTGAGGCAGGCGATTATCGAGGCTCAAGCCGAACAAACTCGGCCTACTCTTTTGTGCTGTAAAACGACTATTGGCTTTGGCTCACCCAATAAAGCGGGTCAAGAGTCCTGCCACGGCGCACCCCTAGGCCCGGATGAAGTTGCTAAAACACGTGAGAAATTGGGCTGGCCTTATCCTCCTTTTGAAATTCCCGCAGCCATTTATGAAGCTTTTGATGCAAAACAAGCAGGCAAAGCCCGGGAAGACGCTTGGCAACAATTATTCTCTCACTATGCTGCAGCCCATAAAAACAAAGCGCAAGAACTCTTGCGTCGTTTAGAAGGAACCCTTCCTCCCCTTACCGAGATTGTGAATAAAGAAATCACCCGTCTGCTTGAGGCGCGACCCAACATTGCCAGCCGCAAAGCTTCGCAGGAAACCCTTAATCTGCTCAAGCCGCATTTGCCTGAGTTTTTAGGAGGGTCCGCGGACTTAACGGGTTCAAACCTCACGTTCGCTACGAGCTCGAAGTCTATTACCCATCAAGGCTTTTCCGGTAACTATATTCACTATGGCGTGCGCGAGTTCGGCATGAGTGCTATTGCGAACGGGATTGCGCTGCATGGCGGCTTTATTCCATACGTATCGACGTTTCTCGTATTTACGGATTATGCCCGTAATGCCATTCGGATGTCCGCGATTATGAAGCAACCCGTGATTTATGTGATGACGCATGATTCAATCGGACTTGGGGAAGACGGTCCCACACACCAGCCGATTGAGCACTTGAATAGCTTGCGCCTCATTCCTAACTTAGCCGTGTGGCGACCCGCTGATGCTATTGAAACACTGGTCACCTGGTATCTCGCTTTAAAGCATCACAGTGGCCCGACCTTGATGGCCTTATCGCGACAAAACCTTCAAACTTTCCCGCGTGATGCCAAAGCAGTTGCAGGAATTGAGAAAGGAGGATACGTCTTATCCCGGGTAGAACATCCTGCCTTAAACCTTATTGCAACGGGATCTGAAGTGCAGTTAGCGATGGAAGCTCAGCGGGCGCTGAAAGCCGAGGGAATTCAGGTCAACGTGATTTCCATGCCCTGCCTGGAACTCTTTATGGCGCAAGCGCCCCGCTACCAGGAAGAAACGTTAGGCACTTGTCCCATGCTGGTGATTGAAGCAGGGACAACCGGATTGTGGTATAAACTCGTCAAAGGGAATGGAACGGTCATCGGGCTCGATCATTATGGTGAATCGGCGAAAGCGGAGGACCTTTTTCAAGCATTTGGGTTCAATACCGAGCATGTGGTTAAAGTAGCTAAAAGTCTTTTGTAGGCCTCATGGCTACTCAACAAACTATTTTTGCTAAGGCACTCACTTACCTTGCACGCCGCGAATACAGCGAGCTTGAACTCAAACGCAGGTTGGAGCAAACTTATCCTGAGCAGGATACTGAAATCGAACAAGCCCTTTTGCATCTTAAAAAAGCGGCGTATCTCAACAATGCCCGTTTTTTAGAAAGTCGGATTCGCCATCGCGTGCAACAAGGATACGGGCAAAATAAAATTGTGCTGGAATTGGAGCAGCATGGCTTTCGTCGGAGTGAGATTCTAGCACAGCTCAGCGAGATGGCAGAGAGAGAAACGCCTGCCCTGCACGCCCTTATTCTTAAAAAATTCAGCAAGGTTCAGGATTGGAATGCGGAGCAGAAACAGAAAGCAATTGCGTATCTTCTGAACAGGGGCTTTCAGTTTGAGGAGATACGAGCGGCCCTCCGCCACGTAGGCGTTCAATGCTAGTGCGATGCTCCTGATTCAGGCGAGCTGCCTCTTGATGCAATGCCGAAATCTGCTGAGAGAACTGATACTTCAATTGATGGATATCGATTTCCTGCTCTCTCAGCCAGCGATAAAAGTCCGAGCGTTTCTTTTGCTCTCCTTCTAAATGAAAGGCTTTTTCAGCCTTCATCGACTCTACAAGAGAAGTGAGGGTTTGAATTTTTGAAATAAGTTCAGCGTTCATCTTGTCACCTGTATCTTTTCCCTCTAAAATAGCCGGTTTTAGAATTCGAGTCAACCCACAATGGCCTTGTTTAAAAGCATTAAAGCGGTTCTTTTAAAAACAAGAACGCTCTTTGTACAAGGCTTTAACACCCTACGAGGCAAAACGGAGTTTGATGAAGAGACTGAAACTGCACTCGAAACCCTCCTTCTGAAAGCAGATTTTGGTATTGAAACCACTGAGACCCTTTTAAAAAGGGTGGGTCAGCGGGTTCAAAAAGAAAAAATGGAGGTACTGACGGCCCTCAAGTTGGAATTGACCGCTCTACTCCAGCCTCATCATCAGTCTTTCGTGATTGATAAAACACGTCCGGGCTCAAAGTTAATTTTAATGGTGGGCGTCAATGGCGCCGGAAAAACCACAACAATCGGCAAACTCGCTGCTTTTTTAAAAGCACAACATTTAAAAGTCTTACTTGCAGCGGGCGACACTTATCGCGCTGCAGCGATTCAGCAACTTGCTATTTTAGCTGAGCGAAATGCGCTACCTTTAATCCATCAAAGCCAAGGTTCGGATAGCGCGTCTGTGATTTTTGATGCCTTACAATCTGCCCTGTCTAAAAAGCTGGATGTCGTGATCGCTGACACGGCTGGCCGACTCCAAAACAAGCAGCATTTGATGGAAGAACTCAAAAAAATTGGTCGCGTTCTCAAAAAGCTGGATGACACTGCTCCGCATGAAGTCATTTTGGTTTTAGATGCCAGCATCGGCCAAAACGCATTGCTGCAATTAAAAGAGTTTAATGAGGCCATTCCTGTCACAGGCCTTATTATCACTAAGTTGGATGGGACAGCCAAGGGCGGAATTGTGTTCGCGATGGCGGCGCAATACAACATCCCTATTTACTTTTTAGGTACGGGAGAAACGATGGCGGATTTACAGGTCTTTGACCCTGTAGCGTTTGTCGAAGGATTATTTTAAGAAACTGCGTTGCAAAAATGATCGCGCTCCTCTATAATGCCGCTTTATTTTTATTATAATTATATTTAATTAACTGATTTCTCTAGAAATACTAAAAGGAGAGTGTTCATGCAAGATATTAAATCATCCCGACAAGTCGGTCTTTTTTCATTGGTGGCTATGGGTCTCAGCGGAGTGATTGGGAGCGGTTGGCTTTTCTCTTCCTATTTGACCGCAAAAACAGTAGGAGGAGGCGCGATTTTTTCCTGGATTGTCGGTGCGCTGATTATGCTAGTCCTGGGTCTCATGTTGGCAGAACTCGGGGCGATGTATCCCAAAGTTGGCCTGACCTCCCGCTTACTCACGATTTCACACAACAAAAACTTCGGTTACCTTCCCGGTTTTGCGATTTGGTTTGGAACAGTTGCCAGTATCCCGAATGAAGCCCAGGCGACCGTTCAATACATCAGCACCTTCAGACCAGCATGGACGCCCTACTTATTTGCACATGGGGACCTAACCATCGGAGGGATTGGTTTATGTGTGCTTTTATTACTGATGTTCTTCTTTTTAAACTATTGGGGAATCAAATTATTTGCCAAGTTCAATAATGTGCTAACTACTTATAAAATTGTGATTCCTATCGCGACAGCCATTGCGATTATGCTTGCCGCTTATCATTCTAGTAACTTTTCAGGATATCACCAGACTTTATTACCCTACGGCGTGGGAAGCATGTTTACGGCCATCGTCACCTGTGGGATTGTTTTTGCATTCAATGGCTTCCAATACATTGCGAGCTTTGCTGCTGAGGTTCGCAATCCCTCGCGCAATATTCCGCTGGCTTTGATTTTAACCATTCTCGCCTGCCTTGCTATTTATCTTTTATTACAGGTTGCTTTCATTGGAGGCCTATCGCCGAATCAAGTGGCTTCAGGCTGGTCTAATTTGAATTTTACTTCCCCCATTGCGCAGCTTACCATTGCTTTGGGCCTGAATGTGATGAGTATTTTGTTGTATGTTGATGCCTGTGTGAGCCCCTCCGGTGCGGGACTGGTCTACACAAGTTCAACCTCTCGAATGTTGGCTGCTATGGCGGATGACAATCAAATTCCAGCTTGTTTTAAAGACCGAGGCAATCTCTTGTTTCGCCCGGCTTCTTACTTTAATTTGGGCTTGTGCATTATCCTGCTTCTCTTCGCACGCAACTGGCAAAGTTTAATGATTATTACGAGCTTGTACTTCATTATGTCCTTTATGGCCTATCCTTTAGCGCTCGGTCGCCTCCGTAAAACAGAAGCGGCAACCGCCCGCCCTTTTAAACTGCCGCTTGCCAAACTGTTCTGTCCCATTATGTTTGTGATTTTAGGCCTTCTTTTTGTACAGCCTGGTGCACATCAGGTTCTTTTAGTAAGCCTTGTGAACGTTGCCTTTTTTCTCATTTACATTGCGGCCAACAATCATTTTAAATGGAAAGAAATGGTATCCTCTTTTTTCCAAGGTTGGCACATGGTGATCTATATCCTATCGCTTGCTGTGCTCTCCTTAGTAATCGGAGACCATAGCGCCGCGGCTAACCTCAAGCATGAAGAAGTGTTTTATGGACTCACCGCCTTATCCAGTATTATTTTCTATTACTGTACAGTACGTGTATAAGCTTCTCTTCAGTTAATTCTGCTGATGCTTTAATCGTGAGTCTGTGGTAAGGTTATTCCTGGCTTTATTCCATCTACACAAACAATAAGGAAGGGATCATGAAACTTATTTCACGTTATGCCTTAGCGGCGATTGGACTCGGCTCTGTATTGGCGCTGAGCGGATGTGGCGGCTCACAAGGTTTGGCAAAACCTTCAGGCTTCTTACCCAATTATAGCCTTTTAAAACAGGTGCCGAATACGCCTTCCGGGACGCAAGTCTATACCTATTCTGATCCCAGCTTTACACCGGGCAACTATAATGCGGTGATGGTGATGCCTGTCTCCCTTTATGAAACGGCAACACAGAATGGAGTGACCGCTCAGCAAATTCAAAACGCACAGGCTAATATCCAAAATGGGATTATCCAGCTTGTCAGTCAAAAAGCGCTGGTGGTCACGCAGCCTGGTCTCGGCGTTGCAAAACTGAGTGTTGCCATTACAGGGGCGCAGGTTCAAGAAGAAGGCTTTAAACCCTGGAATGTGATCCCTATCTCAGCGGCGATTAAGTTGACGACGATGGCCACAGGCACAGACAGTAAAACCCCCATGTTGGTCGTAGAACTCAAATTTGAAGATAGCACGACTGGTAAACTCCTCCGGGAAACCGTCGCCACTATCAGTGGCAATAGTTTCAGAGGCCAAGTCAATACGGCTCAGGAGTTCCAGCAATTGGCCCAAACCTGGGTACAAGAGGCCTTACAGTATTCCGCCACACAGGGGACGCCGAGCTAAATTTGAATGGGCGTCATTAAAAAACTCAGCCTGATCGGCTTACTGTGTTGGAGTACGGCTTTTTTGTATGCAAAAGATCAGCTCGTCTTCGCTGTAGACGTCATTCGGCACGGTGATCGCACGCCGATCCAAGATGTGCAAAGCCCGCCCTATACCTGGGCAGAAGGTGCGGGTCAACTCACCGATGCAGGCGCAAAGCAGGAATTTCAACTGGGCCAGAAGCTGCGTTTTCTCTATGTAGACCAATATCATCTCTTGCCTTTTTCTTATCGCGCAGAAACCCTGTATGTGAATGCCTCGGATTATGAACGAACAAAGATGAGCGCCAGAGCCTTTCTGTCAGGCCTCTATCCTTTGCCCCGCTCTTCTCCTCCCATTCCTATTTATAGTACCCCTCAAGGGGATCAGGATACTGTTTATTCACCCCTTTCTAAACCTGCAAGGCAGGCGCTTTTCCAGCAATATGTTTTTTCAAGCGCTGCCTGGCAGGCCAAAAATAAATCGCTTCGCAGTCAATATAAGGCCTGGAGTAAGGTCAGCGGCTTTTCTATTCATAATCTCGTCCAGGTGATTCCGCTAGGGGATGCGCTATACGTGCGCGAATTGCACCAAGTGCCCCTGCCGCAAGGCTTAAGTACAACAGAAACCGCAAGCATTATTCAAACAGGACAATGGGCTGTCACCACCCTCTTCAAGCCGCAAGCAGTGGGTTCTGCGCTGTCGAATGATCTGCTCGTTTCTATCAACAGCGACTTTAATGCCGTAATGAAGCAAGAAACACCTTTAAAATATGTTGTTTTTATGGGCCACGACAGCACCCTCTTCAGTCTCTTGAGTGCGATGGGCAGGCCTGCACTCAATCCTATCCCCTATGCCTCACACATGAGTTTTCTTTTGTTTGAAACGCCTGCAGAGAGCTATTATGTCATAATGAAATGGAATGGACGTCCGCTGAACATCCCGGCTTGTCACAACTCTGATCGATGCAGCTTGGCAGAATTTAACGGCTTTTTAAGACCGTAAGCCAATCAACCCGTCTTCCTGATCATAAAGGACTTTAAACGCAGAAAAAATCTCATTACCAAGGTTTACTTTTTCTGCGTCTGAATCTGTATAAAGCACGGTTGACGTCAAAGGAATCGGGGTTGTGCCCTCACTCGTCTCAAAAGAAGGATCAATGGTATTGGTAATGATATTCCCAGTTAAAGTCATCCAGCTTAAGGGAGCGGGAAACTGAAAGCTCGCATTGGAGGCTCCGCTATCAAACAGGGTGGGATAAATAATATTGGTATTGCCCCCTCCTGATAAGCTGATGTCATAATTCACGTTAATGTCTTCATCATCCCAGCAGGTATTCGTCATCGGGGTGATGACGTTACTATTTGCGCATTCACTAGAGGGTAAAGGGCTAAGAGAATAGGTAGCATAAGCGCTGATTTCAGACTCGGTGAGTTGGCCTAGAGTCAGGGTGCCACCCGTATGGTCGAGCACAAACATCTCATTGTAAGGATAAGGCAGATACAATCGTGCCGAAACCTGGTTGTGAAGATCCATTCCCATAATGACCTGATAATCTCCTTGCGGAATATCAGGCACCACGACAATCGGCGTATTGCTCGTGGTGCTTAAGGTTTGCTGCGTATTCGTCGTAAAACGAACGGAACCATACCCTAAATATCCATGCAAAATGGTTTGACCCTGGCCGTAATCCAAGGTGACTTCTTGATTCGTCATGCGGATATCAGGCCCTACCGCCGCTGCTGCAACGACGAGAAGCTGCGAGCCCGTGTCCACTTCCGTTAAAGCTGGTGCGCCACCTGCCACAGCGGCTTCAATATCTGTTTTATGGGAGTCATTCGGGTCATCTTCTGTCGGGATCATAAGCGTTGCAGGCACGGCTTGAATCGCAAAATGATTTGTAGCAATCCCTGCGTTAAAAACAATCGTACCGGATTGAAAATAATCATGCGAAGCCGTCGGTGTGAACAGGAGGGTCATCGTACAGGTTTGTCCCAAGCGAATGGCTTCACAAGTATTCGCACTGATGCTGAAACCCGGAGGCAAGCTTGCCGTGATTGAAAACGTTTGGCTGCCCCCACTGTTGTATAAGTTCGGGTTGGTCAAGGTCAGCGAATAAATCTCACTCACGGAATGCCCGATATCCGCTGCAAACACTGTGCCATAGGCCGATTGAGGTTGAACGATCAGCGCAACAGATTGCGAATTGTCATTGCACCCTGCCAAAGCAAGGGCTGCGCAGCCGATCAGAAGAGACCGCCCTTTCATGGCTTAAGCATCGTCAACGCCGCATGGAAAGCATTGTTCGCATAAGGCACGACGCGCGCGGGAATCTGACTCGGTTGAATATCAGGACCAAGGATCGCAATGCCTAAGGGCTTCATAAATTCGAGTTCGAGTTCGATTAAACTTTTGATCACAGCCTCCGCCATCACACGGCCGTGTTTGGTTTCGCCTTTTTCAATGATACCGAGTACGACCACCGCATGCACGTCCTCTCTTAAAAGCAGGCGTTTGACGGCCAGAGGTTTTTCCATGGAGCCGGGAACGGCGACTTCCGCGACAATATTCACACGCTGCTCTTTCGCTTGCGCACGAACGGCTTCAAGCATTTCCTTCACATACCCTTCATGAAAGGTGCCAAACACAATAGCAATATTATTTTTCATTTTTTCTCCTTCAAGGTTTATTTTTATTTGTTGCTAAACATATCAATCGAGGCTCGGTTCAGATCATCCGTATAAATGGTTTGGGTATCCGCATCGGGATTATTTTGGCAGATGTAAATCAGGTTAGCGCGCCCTGTTTCGGTATAGTTGAGCGCGTTGACGGTGCAATGCCCGAATGCAGCACGCAAGGTATTATCGACTCTTTCGCCATAGGCTGTATTTAAAAGAGGAGGCGCAATCACATTAAAGACGGCAATCCCCTCTGGTTTTAACGCGGCCTTGAGGCTTTTGAAATAATCTAAAGTTAAAAGCTGGCTTGGGATCACCGCGGGATTGCTATAAGGATCAGACACAATGACGTCATAGGTATCAGGATGGGCTTTGACATATTGGCGCGCATCGGCTGCCACAAAGGCGCCGTTAATCGTCTTGAGAAAATTCTGTTTGACCACAGGATAAATTGCAGGATCAATATCCACATAAGTAAACGAATTGCCATACGTATTCTCTGCCGAGAGCGTAAAGCCCCCCGCCCCTAAGACCAGAATTTGCTTATTCTGAAGTTTAAGTTGTTGAAAGAGAACGGTTTTAATAAACTCAATATAAGCAAAGCCTTGTTTGTTTTGATCTAAAAAAGAGCTTGAGGAGCCGTTAATGGAAAGAAGCGTGCCCCGCTCATCAGACTCAGGGGAAAGCGTATCGGGCAGCACACTATAATTGGCGTAAGGGGTGGTCTTCACAAAAAGCACCGCTTCAAACCCACGATTCACACAATACGTGAAGATCAACAACACCGTTAAAAGGGCAAGATGAAATAAGGCATGCTTGCGCTCACTGAGCATCAAAATTAAAAACATGAGCATCAGCACATTCACAATCACCGTCCAGGCGACGCCCACAAAGCTCATAAGGACCACCGCAGTTAAAATCGATCCCAAAAAAGAGCCTAGGGTACTCAAATGCAATACTTTTCCCCCAAGCCTACCGGCTGAATCATGCGCATCTAAAAGATGCATCGTAATCGGCACAGTTTGTCCCAGAAAATAAACAATCGGCGCAATGATGAGGCAGAGATAAAGCACCAGCGTCCCAACCAAAGGAAGGTGTAAAACGCCCTGAACAAAGCCGAAGAAGCAATCAATAAAAACATAAGACAGGCCCAGTCCAATGCCGATCCCTGCAATCCAAAAATTACGCCGTAAAATAAAAGACAGATTTTCACGTTGCCGCCCGCCTGCCTGATAGCCGTAGGCCAAGCACAATAAGAAAATACCGATGATTAAACCCGTGATAATGACGCTGTTCCCGACAAAAGGAATGAGCTGACGAATCGCAAGGATTTCAAGTGAAATCGTCACAAAGCCTTCCAGTAGGATAATCAGCAAGATTTTCCAATTTGCAAAGACAGGATGTTGCATAAAGGGAGAAAGCCGTATAAACAAAGATTCAGTATTCTAGCACGCGGGAAAAGGATTGAGGAAAACGGTCTCTACTATACGAGCCCACCGGAACAAATTTTTAGCTTTATATTGGCGAAGAAGCTTCTTGCTCATCAACCCCGGCTTGTTGATCAGCCGATTGTTCAAGCCAACTCAAAGCCCATTGTGGGTTTTCAGGCTTCTGTTCATGCTCAGTGTGAAAAGCATTCAGCTTTTCTTGTGCTCTGACATGCCCTTGTTCAGCCGCTTTTTGATACCACTCCACCGCCCGCACTTTGTCTTTTGCTACACCTTGACCCTTGTCATAACACAAGCCCAGCCTAAATTGAGACCATGCATGCCCTTGTTCAGCGGCTTTTCGATACCAATCTACTGCAAGCACTTTGTCTTTTGGTACACCTTGACCCTCCGCATAGCATTCACCCAGATTGAATTGCGCAATAACAGCGCCCCCTTTAGCGGCGCATCCAACTCGT
>JBMDXV010000119.1:0-5399 GCA_048594525.1 Gammaproteobacteria bacterium
AATTCGATTGATTCTTGATTTATTTCAAGAGCGTCGCTTTTACGCCACGAAACGCGTCCAATCTTTACCCCTGGCATGACGATGTGGGATAACGTGTTTTTGACCCATTCCATTTTGCGATCAAGGCTTTTTCGGATTCCCTCAATGCGTTTCTTCTCGGCTTCGGCTGCCTCGATCTCGGCTTTCCATATCAGGAACATGTGCGCATAGTTCTGTATTTTCTTGTCTCTGTTTTCCTTGATAAGCTCAAGATGCTCGCCGCCGACTATCTCGCCATTCTCATCTATTTCGATGTTGGCTAAAGCTTCTTTGTAGGCTGTATCAAGCTCATATAGGCTGTAATGTGCGGGCTGGGTGCTCATGCTTCTTCTCCTTGTTCAGACATTTTTCGGGCTTCTTCTTGCAGTTCTTGCAATGATTTTTTAGGCGCGGTGTAGTTTTTTATCTCGCCTGTCTCTCGGTCGATTTCAGTGGGCGTTCTTCTTGTCATAGCTTCTTCCCACGATGATGACTTTGGACTTTTTTCAACTGGCTCAGCTTTCGGCGCCTCCACTTTAGGCTCGACAACTGGCTCAGTAGCTTCAGCTTCAATCACAGGCTCCGCAGGCTTTACGCCTTTAACCCTTGTGTTTGCGTAGGTCTTTTTTGATGTCTCTACAGGCGAATCCTCTTGCGGCGTTACATCGCGCATGTCTTCGGCCTCTTCCTGAGTCGTCAATCCCATTGCGAGTTCAGGTGCAGTGGTTCTGATAAAGAATGTTGCAGCACGATACCTCAGCATTTGCTCCGGCATATTTTTCCATTTTGGATTCTTTATCCAGCCTTCCTGGTTCGCCATTTTCAGAGTGATCTTAGTCCCTTCAATTTTTTGACCTGTACTATGCTCAACCGCCCAAGCAAAGCACCCGTAATCATCCGTTCCGGGCTCTCCGCTAAACTTATACTGTAGTGCACTAAAGCGACCACATGAGTTAAAGCACGCAATCAAAAACTGGCTTGACCACGAAGGCCGATTATGTACGATGTAAAGGTTTTGCATCACCATTAAAGGGTCTGCCTGCATACGGTTTGCCATATTCAAAGCAATCAGCACGTTAGCCCTGGCCTTATTGTTTTTAGTTGAATCAAGCCCGGCCTGATAAATTGAAGGAACAAGGTCGCTGCGCATCAAAGTTTCAGCTATCTTTAAAACTTGCTCAAACCCTTGGGGGTCGAACACCCCTAATGAGCTGATTCTTGAGTTTACTTCGTTTGAAAGCATTTTTATTTTCTCCTTAGTTTAGTTTGCAGCTTTTTGATTAGCCGCCTGAATCCTTACGCCATATAGGTGATGATTCACGAGCCGTTCTTCTTGAGCCAATCCCGCGGGGACTCTAAAGCGGTCTATGGTCGCATGGCTTTTGTCCACCAATGAAACCACTTTGTATTTTTTCTCGCCCCGTACTTCGTTAATTTCAATATTAAGCATGTGCATTCTCCCGTTGGTTTAAAACTTCAGCATAAAATCCCTCAAGCTCCGTGATGTTTTCCGCGTTTTCGAGATTCTGTTCGTCTGCAACCGCTCTCGCTTCATCACGAGAAAGGCAGATCTCGCACTGGTAAAAGTCTTTGTAGTCTTCAATGGCAGCCACACATACTTTGGTCGTAAGTCTTTTTACATCTAATCGGCCTTGCATCGTCAAATCAACAAGAATGTCCTTGAGCGTCGTCTCGTAAACCTGGTAAAGGCCAGTCCCGCTCTCAATCTTCACTACCCATAATTCTAAGTTCATTTTTCTAAAAAATTCAGTTTGAAACCTTACGACTTCTGTATCTTGGCGCTTAAAAAGGTTGTCTTGTAGCCTATTAAATTCTTCGTCGCATACTGAACATATAGTGTGCCTAGCTGTGTTGAAGCAATACTCATGCGCTTCGCAACACTTTATTTTTCGATCACATCTTTCACATTTCATTTTTAATTTTCCTTTTAGTTAATCGTTATCCCTGCGTTACCTTAACCCCAAAACCCAGTCTCTAAAACTCTTGCCTTCAGGACATGCTCCCCTTATAAAACCTTCTTCTCCATAATGTTCAACTTCTTTCCTAAACTCCGTCGAGCACTCGGGGCAGACGGCTTTGCTTTGGAACAAGAAGCCTCCACACTCTTCTCTGTCCGTGTAGTCTTTATAGCAAAGGTCGCACAAGACTCTTCTAGAATGTAGGGTTATTGCTTTGAGCATTTCACCTCTCCAAAGCTCAACTCAATCGCCTGAAATATGAACTCTTTCCACTTTTTCCACCAGCCCAAAGCCTTGTCGCTCATTTCTGCGATTTCATGATCTTCGAATTTCATCCATGCTTCATGGGTATGTTTTTTACATCCAATTTGCAAAATATCCTTTGTGAAAGTAACGTCCCAAGTATCAAGCTGCATCGATCTGATTTGGTCTTTATCCCCAATTGTGCCTGACAGGTAAGCGCCTGACAGGTTGGCGCCTGTCAGTTTGGCGAGTGTCAGGTTGGCGCGTGACAGGTCAGCGTCTGTGAGGTCAGCGTATGACAGGTAAGCGCCTGACAGGTCAGCGCCTGACAGGTTGGCGCCTGTCAGTTTGGCGTTTGACAGGTAAGCGCCTGACAGGTTGGCGTTTGACAGGTTGGCGCGTGACAGGTTGGCGTTATTTTCTATCCCCCATTTAACCGCCAGCCCAAGTTTAAGTCCGTACGAACTACTTTCATTCGCCTCGATCTCAGCCGTGAACTGTACTTCTCCTGTGAATCTGTTTTTAACTTCGAATTTCATCTCTTTTCCTTTCGTTTGTTGATTATTAATTACACTGATATTTATTATCCACGCGCTCCAATCCATTGTGAGGAACAAATTCGTACTTGCGGGTTTTGTCTAAAGACTCAAGACGGTACATATCAGGTTTCCAGTCGCCAGGTGTAGCAACCTTCTCAGTAATTCTTAAGGTCAAAAATCCAATCTTTACCGTGAATCCTACTTCCCATACTTGCTTGCTGTTTCTGATCATTTCTGTTTCCTGTTTGTTTGATGGTAGAAGTCTACCTATAAGTAGAACATTAGTCAATACTATTTAGTAGACTCTATGCTACTGCTTGGTATTATCATGATATTTGACAGAAACTAATTCATGAGTTACTGTGCGGTATGGGTTTATGCGGGAGTTAAGTTGATTGTTTTTTTTAAATTTATAACAAATTAAGGAATATTATATTGAACGGATTACCTGCTAATACTTTAACTTTTGAACAATGGAAAAAGGCCGCCGACTGGATTGATGAAAAAAAAGTTATTTGTGAGGTTTGCCATCCTTATGGGTCAGAAATTCCCACTCGCCCACCTCACGAACTTTTTAGCATCCCGCAGCATCTATTCACGCCGCTTCTTTTCGTGAATGGTGGAGCAGCTACAGCCGCATTATGCCCGCAATTTATGGCTGCATGCACCAAATGCGGCAACACTAAATATTTTAATGCAATACAAGCAAATATCATTCCCAACCCTTTCATTGAGGCTATTCAGGCAGCGCTTGCAAAAAGGAAAGGTAAATAATAAAATGAAACGTAAGACTTCTGTGTTAATATCATCTTTTAAAGAACAATTTGGAGAGGGGTCTCAATTATTACTGCCTGAGAAACCTAATGATCACATGATAATACCTGTAAAAGAACTTAGAGACTTACGAGAATTGGCTAACGATGAAGACATGGAGCCGGTTTCGATTCCGATAAATGTATGCCTCATGTTATTTACAATTTTTGCCTCAGTAGGAGGAAGCGCTTTTTTTGGGTCATTAGATTCTAAAGCTTTAATTATTGCTGTTATTTTAATTGCAGTTGGCTCAACTGGTACTGTGCTTACCATTTGCAGCATGTATGCTAAAAGAAAAAGATCAAAAAATAAGAAAGATAAAATAGTTTCTAAGATTCAAGAGCTTATAGAATCACCAAGACCTTTTCAAGCCAAATAATTGGTGCAAGCCCACTAATCGTTCTAAACTCATCCTCATAACCAGTAACCACCTGATATTTGACAGAAACTAATTCCTGATTTATTCTTTGGGTTAGGTTTGATGTGTAAAAATTAAGGAGTAAAAATGTCAGATAAGATTGAGAACAGCCAGCAAAACCCACCCGAAAACAAGCCTATGTCGGCGCCCGATCAAGCATCAAATATTCCGCAGCCGACGAGAGAATTACATTTTGTAGAATCTGAATCTAGCTTTTCGACTAATTCAGAGCAGTCGGCGGAACACTTTGAAGAGTGAACATCTAAATTAGTAGAAAAAGGAATGCAACTATTGCAGCTGCAAGTAAAGCTATTGCTATAGCTAATGCTGATGAAAAATAGGTTGCCCATTTTTCATTAATAGAATGATTTATATAGATTTTTCTTTGCAAGGATAGTATTAAGTTCACTCTGACATTATCAATGGGGAGGCTGATCATTTTTGTTATTGATCTCGGCTCTTCTCCCGCGTTAGCCTCAATTTTGGGTCTAAATCCAAAAAGAACAACCCAAGACGCCAGGAGTAAGTAACAGCAGGAAAGGATGCCTAATATAAGGGCTAAATAATGGTTGACATGAGTTAAATTAGATATAAGCGGCGCTACCTTTAAACAGCTAAAACTACAGACGCTTAACAAAAATACCAAGAGCAAGATTGTCTTTTTCTCAAGATTATTCCGAGCTTTTTTTAAACTTTTAAAATGCTCCTCTCCTAACTCTACCATTAAGTCCATTTTTTCTTGAGATTCTTTCTGTTCCCCTTCTTTATACCAATCCTTCAGTTCTTTTAGTATAGATTCTTTATGCTTTTCAATTTTACCACTGTGCTTATAAGGAGCGCTGTAAATAAACCAATACTTGGTCATCGCATTCAGAATTTTTTTTAAAATCATCATCTCTTTCCCTTTGATTTACGTGCTGTACTGAATTTCAACATAACACGGTAAAAAATCAAGGTCAATTGTAAATTCTGATTGCAATAAGCTGATTCATGGGTTACTGCGCGGGATTGGACGGTATTGTGCGAGAATGCGCGGGATTGGACGAATAAGGCGAATGTGATACATTTTCCGCATTGACTTGCTAAAGTTTGTGAAGGCCGTGATACTGGCCTCGGAATCTTATAATTTAATAGTAGATAACTTATGAAATATTATTGTAGAATCTATTTTTGAATGCAGATTTTTGCACATAAATAATGGGGAGAAGATTTATCTCTGATTTGGGATAATGTGGAGGCCAGTTTAGTGGCCAGGAATTAGGAGAAATAGCATGAGTGTGCCAAGCAAAGCGCGTAACTTACAGGCGGTGAAAATCCGTCCTATGCAAAGGCTAACCACCAGCATAGAACTAACCGATACAGTGGGAATGGTAACAGACTCATTGAAGC
>JBMDXV010000012.1:0-2558 GCA_048594525.1 Gammaproteobacteria bacterium
AGTTTCTTTCTTTGCCATAGAAATAAAATCATAGGCCATAAAACCTTCAGGCAGTAATTTCGGTTTTGACATCGCTGATTCACTTTTATATGTGGAAACGTATTCTAATTAAACCTGGGTACATAATGCAATTGGTATTAGATCAATTGAGTCCGCTTGTTATGACGCCTTACCTCGAAGTCTATCGTTTTTTAGAAGTTCTCCTTGTGATGTCTCAGCCCATGCTCGAACCCGAAGAAGTCGAAGATTTAAGAACCTTGAGGCAAAAACTGATTCACCATTTTTCGGTCACTTATCCCTGCGAACCCTTTAATAGGGAGACGATTAAAAATTTTATCGAGCGACAAGATTTACCTGATCGCATCAAAATTGTTGCGCTCCTGATTCAAGGCCCGGAGGGCAGGCCCGGTGTCCTTGATCGGTCTACCAAACTCATCCGCCAGGACATTGAGGCTTACCTCAAGAGTATTGGAAGCCAAGAGAATGTTCTCTATTGGGTAACGCTGCTCGTCAGGAAAGAACCTTTTCTAGGGTGGGTTGAGGAAGCGTTTTTAAAAGTACAAACGCCTTTCGCACTTTCTGAAATGAGAGCGTTCAGCTTAGAAAAAAACTTTAAGGAATTGCTCAAAATAATCGAGAGAGAAATAGCGCATCACGAAAAAAATCCCCCTTTAAAAAAAGAGAAACCAAAAATCAGGCGTGCCAAACGGGATCAATCGCAGTCTGTCGCATCACGCGCAAGCCAGCTTTTTACGGCGAGTCTGACGCCCGTTTATCAAACACTGAGGCAAGCGCCCGCTGTCGTTCAAGAATGGCTGTACCGGGCAAAGCCCGTCCCGACTGTCGAGCGCCCTGCTCCCATCGCGGTGCCTGTGAAAAAGGAGGGACCTCTGCCAACACTTGAATCAAAAAAGCCTGTCTCTGTGCACGTTTCCGCTAAGCTGCCCACTCAGCCCAAAAAGAAAAAAGCGAAAGGGAGGCCAATCCCCGTGGTGTTTCCTGAACCGCTTCCCGCCGCCTTGCCTCCCCGGGAGGAGCCCACAGTACCGCTCACGCCGTCCGCATCTGCTGAGCCTCCGCCTGTTCCCAAGCCTGTCATGCCAGGTCTGAATCGAGACTACCCTAAGCCTATCCTTACGATTTTCGATCAATTAAAAAAGTTTGCAGAGGATGGTTTTTCCGAACAGGAATTTTTAGCGCTTCAGTATAAAATATTTAAGGTCGATTCTAATAAACTCTGGAGAAGTAAACAGCATTATTCCTTAGAGTTTTATAATGTGTTAACGAGCCCGCAAGGGTTGCAATATTTTAAATTAATCAAACACAGTAGTTTATTGAACAAACTTGGGTTTACCGAAGCGGAGGAAGAAGCATGCCGTCGCATTGCCGAAGAAGCTGCTTCGGGTAAGCTCTAAGAAGAAATGAGGCTTTCTCTTTTTTCTTTTTTAGCGCAATAGTCAAATAAACCCTTCAAGGCGCTAATAAACTTTTTAATAGCTTGGGGTGAGTGGCAAGAAGAGAGTGTGTTTCGAGAATTTTATCTCCTCCGGTGAGGTCTGTGACGATACCGCCTGCTTCGCGCACCAACAAGACGCCTGCAGCCACATCCCATTCTTGAAAGTGATCGCATATAAAGCCGTCGAGGTATCCTGCGGCGACATAGGCTAAATCAAGCGCAGTGGAGCCGGTGCGGCGTAAGGCGCCAATGTGAGGGACTAGCTTTGTTAGTATTTTTTCTTGCAGAGCGGGTGCTTGTCCCGGACGGGGAAAGTTGGCTCCAATCAAACTGCCGTGTAAGCTTGAGCGTTTCGACACACGAATACGGCGATCATTTAAAGCCGCGCCTTCGCCCTTGCTGGCTGTAAAGACATCTTGACTCACTGGGTTGTAAATCAAAGCTTGTTCGACTCGGCCATTTACTTTTTTTGCGATGGAAACAGCAAAATGAGGAAAGCCGTGCAAAAAATTCAAAGTCCCGTCAATGGGATCAATGACCCACACCGTATTTCGATCCTGCCCCCAGATTTCACCTTGTTCTTCCGTTAAAAAACTATCGTTTGGAAACGCCGCTTGAATGATTTCGACAATCTTCTGTTCTGCTTTGAGATCAATGTCGGTCACAAAGTCATTGGGGTTTTTTTCTTCGATATTCAAGTGGTCCAGGCGCTCGAGTGCGCGCAACATCAAGTCGCCCGCCTTACGGGCAGCACGTATGGCGATAACAAGGTTGGGGTGCATAAAGTCTCCATTTCAAAAGCTGCCTTATCTTACGCTCTTCCCGCTTGAATTTCTATGGTTCCATGATATGTCGGGTGTGAATAAAAGTGCGGTCAGGTCGCAAAGCATGCAGATGTAGCATATAGAGGAGAATTGGTCTATAAGCAAGCTACTCAACTAACATGAAGGCAGGATGAATACGGCGTTGTTGCATAACCCTCTGAGCAGAAACATTGGTTCATAATTTAAGCTACACGATAACTTTTGGGCATACCTATCCTGGTCATTTTATTTAACACCCCACAAGCAATCATCCCTTCTGTCTTTTGTCTGGATAGTTC
>JBMDXV010000120.1:0-2356 GCA_048594525.1 Gammaproteobacteria bacterium
TCTCGTTGAAATGGATGGCTTTGCTGAAAATCAAGGCGTGATTGTCGTTGCAGCCACAAATCGCCCAGATGTCTTAGATCCGGCTTTGCTCCGGCCGGGCCGATTTGATCGCCAAGTGATAGTGGGTCTACCAGATATCAAAGGCCGCGAGCAGATTTTATCCGTACATATCAAAAAAGTGCAGGTCGATGAGACTGTTGATCTGCAACCGATTGCCCGAGGCACACCTGGTTTTTCAGGGGCCGATCTTGCAAACTTGGTGAATGAAGCAGCTTTATTTGCTGCGCGTTCTAAAAAGAAAAAAATCACCATGTCGGACTTTGAGCAAGCCAAAGACAAAATCCTCATGGGAACCGAGCGCCGCACTTTAGCCATGACGCCTGAGGAGAAAAAACTAACGGCTTATCATGAATCCGGTCACACGATTGTCGGCCTTAGAGTGCCTGAACATGATCCTGTGTATAAAGTCACGATTATCCCACGCGGTCGTGCGCTAGGGGTCACTATGTATTTACCTGAGCAAGATCGCGTCAGTTACAGTAAGCAGCGTTTAGAATGTCAGCTTTCCAGTCTCTATGGGGGGCGGATTGCTGAAGAATTAATCTTTGGCCCGGAAAAAGTAACAACTGGCGCTTCAAATGACATTCAGCGTGCCACGGATATTGCGCGGAGGATGGTCACCAAATGGGGTCTGTCCGAAAAATTAGGGCCGTTGATGTACGGTGAGGATCATGATCAGCCTTTCTTAGGTCAGGCTATGGGAATGTCGGGGAGGCAGGCGGATTTTTCAGACGACACAGCGAAAATCATTGATGAAGAAATTCGCATGGTGATTGAGCGAAATTATAGTCGGGCTCGCAATATTTTGCAAGACCATTTAGATATCTTGCACGCGATGGCTGACGCTTTGATGAAGTATGAAACACTTGATAGCAATCAAATTGATGATTTGATGAATCGTCGCCCGGTGCGTGAAGATTCCACCGTGATAGAAAATAAAAAACCGGTCTCTGTTGATGAGCCGGTTCCTCCCAAAGCAGCAGGTATTCCTAATGTGCCGCCTGTGCCTCCCGTCACGTCAGCCTGATGCTTTTTTCTTGGGTGCAATCAAGTCTGTCGCTGTTCCTTCGTACATCTCAGTCGCCAAAGCAATGGTTTCTGAAAGCGTTGGATGCGGATGAATTGTCAAAGCAATATCTTCCGCTTCACAGCCCATTTCAATCGCGAGACAGACTTCACTAATTAATTCTCCTGCGTTGGGCCCCACAATTCCTGCGCCTAGAATGCGGTGGGTTTCTTCATCATAAATCACTTTGGTCATGCCTTCGTCACGACCTATTGATAAAGAACGGCCACTCGCTGCCCAGGGAAATATGCCTTTGCCATACTTGATGCCTTGCTCGCGGGCTTTTTCTTCGGTAAGCCCCGTCCAGGCGACTTCCGGGTCAGTGTAGGCGACGCCCGGGATACACTTAGGTTCAAAGAAATGTTTTGCACCCGCAATGACTTCTGCAGCAACCCGACCTTCCGGAACCGCCTTATGTGCTAGCATGGGTTGGCCAACAATGTCGCCAATTGCAAAAATATGAGGAACGTTTGTCCGCATTTGTTTGTCAGTGGGAATAAACCCACGCTCATCCACTGTGATGCCTGCTTGATCAGCACCGATCTCTTTGCCATTTGGAGTTCGTCCTACGGCAACCAAAATGCCGTCATAGCGTTCAGGTTCTGTGGGGGCGTTTTTCCCTTCAAAGTTCACATAAAGACCGTCTTTTGTAGCGTCCACTTTAGTGACTTTCGTTTCAAGCATAATCTTTTCATAGCGCTTGCTGATCCATTTTTCATAGATTTTAGCAATGTCTTTATCCACACCGTTCATCAAGCTCGGCATGAATTCTACGACAGAAATTTGGCTACCTAGCTTGGCATAAACTGTCGCCATTTCAAGGCCAATGATTCCGCCGCCTAAAACGAGCAGCCGCTTCGGTATTTCTTTTAATTCGAGGGCGCCTGTTGAATCGAAAATCCGAGGATCATCGGGAATAAAGGGAAGTTTGACGGGACGGGACCCTGCCGCAATAATGGCGTTTTTAAATTCAACGTTGATTTTGCCTTGTTTGCCGTCCACTTCAATGGTGGTGGGAGAAGTAAACTTGCCTGTTCCAGTGATTACGTCCACTTTACGTTGCTTTGCCAGCATCGTGAGCCCGCCGGTTAGTTTTTTGACAATCCCGTTTTTATATCCGCGAATTTTATCGATATCCAGTTTCGGTTTGCCAAAGTCCACACCAAAGTGACTCATTTCTTCGGCTTCTTCAATCACTTTAACCGTGTGAAGCAAAGCTTTGGAAGGAAT
>JBMDXV010000121.1:0-1601 GCA_048594525.1 Gammaproteobacteria bacterium
CAATATCTCATGACGGTTTTCTGCCATATCCAACATCTTCTCAATTTGCGCTTTCAGTTTCGGGTGGTTTGACAATCGCTTTGTTAAATCTTCTGTATTCATCCTGCCTTCATGTTAGTTGAGTAGCTTGCTTATAGACCCATTCTCCTCTATATGCTACATCTGCATGCTTTGCGACCTGACCGCACTTTTATTCACACCCTCTTTAGCGTGTTAACTTGACGACGCGCGCCGCACATGTTTGAATAGCGGTTAATTTACCCTGACGCTGAGGTGATAGAATGGTCGCGAAAACAATTGCACTTTTGCAGCAAAAAGGAGGCTCAGGTAAAACAACGACCGCTGTGAATTTAAGCGGCGCTTTGCGTGAACTGGGCTTCAAAGTCATGATTGCTGATATGGACAAGGATAAACCGGATGCCTGGTCATGGATGATCAAAAGTGAAAACATGCAGGAGATGGCACAGCAAGTAGATGAAAAGCAGGCGCGCGAGCAAATCGCCGAACTGAAAAAGCACTGTGATTTTCTCGTCATCGACACGCCTCCCAATTTTCAGACGGCGGCCTTGAAAGCAGCCCTCCTCGCTGATCTCGTAATCATTCCTGCGGCGCCGAGTGGGATGGATTTATCCGGCTTATTAGAAGCAAAAGATCTCGCTATGACTGCGAATCGGCCTTATCGCCTCCTCGCTAATCGCATTATGAAAAACACGAGCATGACCAAAAGCTTATTAACGGTGCTCTATGATGACGGTCACGCATTTGAAACCGCCATCCCCCAAAGTGTCAAGTTTGTTGAGGCAGAAGCCTCTGGTCAGTATATCGGTGATTATGCTACGGATAGTGACCCTCATATTCAAACCCGGAAATTTGCTCGTGAAGTCGTTGCTTTTTTTGAGCAAAATCATTAGGAGGATGAGATGAAAATTTCGCTCCAAAACCGTAAGCGAACTGCAGAAATGAGCGCCACCGTCGACCGTTTAAATCAAACCAAAAAGGAAGAACTCTTAAGTCTGAAGTTGCAAAACTTAAATGCTGAAGCCATCATAGCTGGCAAGTTAATGGACATTGAACTCGCGCAGATTTCCCCGGACCCTCATCAGCCGCGTAAAACCTTTAAAAATCTCGATAGCCTCGCGAAAAGCATTCAAGAACAGGGCCTCCTGCAACCGATCGTGGTTAAAGCGCGTGGCGAGCATCAGTATCAAATTATTGTAGGAGAACGCCGCTTTCATGCTGCCAAGCGCGCAGGCCTCACCCTCATCCCCGCTATTTTGCGGGAAGAAGAAGATGCGGATACTTTAATTCTGCAGCTTTTAGAAAATGATCAGCGCGATCAGGTGTCCCCACTTGAAGAAGCTGAAGCGCTGCAAAAGCTGATCGAAAAAATGGGGCTTTCCAAACAAGCCATCGCACAAGAATTGGGCCGGGATGCCCATTGGATTTCATTGCGTCTGGGTCTATTAAATGCGGTGCCTGCCATCAAAGCCTTGATTATCAATGAACAGGTGACGGATCTCCGAACTTTACATGAACTCCGTAAGTTATCGGAAGAAGCGCCCAAGCTCTTTGAATCTACCCTAAAAAAAATGAAGAGCCTT
>JBMDXV010000122.1:0-4284 GCA_048594525.1 Gammaproteobacteria bacterium
AACAAGCTGCAAAAATGGCCGACGGCATCGCTCCCACTTTGCGTTTTGCGGTCCAGCCCGGAGAAACGCTGCGTTTTAAAGATGGAGTGAAAGGAGAGCAAATTTTTAAGACTGAGGATATCGGAGACTTTATCATTCGACGGCACGACGGCGGTAGCTCCTTTATGTTTTGTAATGCTATTGATGATGCCTTGATGGGCGTGACGCACGTTCTCCGAGGAGAAGATCATCTGACCAACACACCTCGTCAACTTATGATTCTCCAGGCCCTTCAGCTTCATGAGCCTCTGTATGCGCACATGGCCCTCATCAATGGCGTTGATGGCGCGCCGTTATCAAAACGGAATGGGAGCCGTAATATTCAAGATTTGCGCGCAGCAGGATTTTTGCCACTTGCTGTGATGAATTATATGGCCCGTCTAGGCCATTATTATGAAAGCAATGATCTCATGACCTGGGAAGGACTCGCCACGCATTTTAGGTTGGCACGCTTGGGTTCCGGGGCAGCACGCTTTGATGAAAGCCAACTTCTGTTTTGGCAACGCACCGCTGTCCATGCGTTGAGCACGACTGAATTCAAAACCTGGCTTGGGAATGAGATGCTTGAAACAGTTCCTGTAGAGAAGCAGGATCTTTTCCTGGAAACGATTCGTGACAATATTAATTTTCCTCTCGAAGCGCACCATTATCTCCACATTTTTTTTGATTCCCACTTTAAACCCCAATCCCACCTCGAAGTCCTAATGGCAGCAGGTCAGGCTTTTTTTGAAAAAGCCTTGAACGCTTTGGAAATGCATGGCACAAACTTTACAGCCATTGCCACTTATCTGTCTGAGGAATTAGGTGTGAAAGGGAAGACGCTTTTTCAACCGATGCGTGTAGCGTTGTCAGGTGAATTGCATGGACCGAAGCTCGGAGAAATGCTTGAACTCATCGGTTTAGAAAAGGTCCGCATACGCTTGCAAACTGCGTATCATTTATTCTAGGAAACAGACGCTATGCAAATTTATAATTCACTCAGCGGCCAAAAAGAACGCTTTCATCCTCTCCAAAACGATACCGTGCGCCTCTATGTGTGCGGAATCACGGTCTATGATTTTTGCCACATCGGTCACGCGCGCACTAACGCGACGTTTGATACCTTTGTCCGTTATTTACGCTGGCGAGGAATGTCGGTTAAGTATGTACGGAATATCACCGATATTGATGACAAGATTATCAAACGGGCGGCTGAACACGGAATCAGTGTCGATACGGTGGTGGCAGAGAACATTCAGCACATGCATGAAGATTTTGATGCCCTAAATTTCCTGCGTCCGGATGAAGAACCGCGCGCCACAGAGACCATCCCTGACATGATCGGAATGATTCAAACACTGATCGATACAGGCTTTGCCTATGTCGGTGCTGCGGGGGATGTCTATTACGACGTGTCAAAGTTTCAGTCTTACGGCAAACTGTCCAAGCAAAACCTTGAAGCACTACACCTCGGGATTCGCGTTGAGGTTGCAGAGGATAAAAAATCACCGCTTGATTTTGTACTCTGGAAGGCCGCCAAACCACATGAGCCTGCCTGGGATGCACCCTGGGGCAAAGGGCGCCCGGGCTGGCATATCGAATGCTCCGCCATGACTAAAAAATGCCTGGGCACGCATTTTGATATTCATGGCGGCGGCGCTGATTTACGCTTTCCGCATCATGAAAACGAAATTGCGCAATCCGAAGCGGCAAACCAGTCGCCCTTTGCCAACTATTGGATGCATAGCGGCATGGTGCAGGTGAATGATGAAAAGATGAGCAAATCCCTTGGCAATTTTTTCATCATTCGTGATGTCTTAAAAACATACCCGCCTGAAGTCCTCCGCTATTTTTTAATCGCAGGCCACTATCGCAGCGAAATCAGTTATTCAACCGAAAACCTCGAATCCGCAAAATCTGCCCTGACAAGGCTTTACCGCGCTATAGCGCTTGTTCCATGTCACGATAAAGTAGACCAAGCGGCCCCCTATCAACAAAGATTTATAGAGGTCATGGATGAAGACCTCAACACCGCAGAAGCCCTCGCCGTTTTGTTTGACCTGGCACGCGAAATCAATAAAACAAAGTCTGCAACACTCCAGACCACCCTCAAAGAACTCGGAGGAATTTTAGGCATTTTGCAAGCCGATCCCCAAAGCTTTTTAAAAGGGGATGCGAGCAATCTCAACGCCTTACACATTGAAAATTTACTCGCTGCCCGCACGCTTGCCCGTCAAAATAAAAACTTCGCGGAATCGGATCGGATTCGTGATGAGCTAACGACTTTAGGGATTGAGATTGAAGATACTCCGCAAGGCGTGAGGTGGCGCAGGGTTTAGGAAAAATGAAAGATGAAGAAATCCATCGTTGGCATCATCACCATTGTCATTTTGAAACATGCTTAATCTTCTCCATTCCGCCTCGCCTCTTCTTTCAATTCAAGACTTATCATTTTTGTCAGGGCCACTTCATCAATAAGCGTGAATTTTTCTTTGACATGGCGAGGAATTTTTTTCTTAAATTCTAAATAATCGCGCAATTTTTGGGTTTCAAGAAGAAATAAGTTGGCAATGCGTTCACGTTTGCATTCGTCAAACGCTTCTTTCGCTGAAAACTTACGAATCATGATTTGCTCGGAAAGCGTTCCCAATGAAAATGCTTCAGGTTGTGTTAAGCCCGCAAGCAAGCGTGTGGCCACTTCCATTTCCAAACTAATCCCTTTTTGGCTTGCACTGTCTTTCAGCGCGTCCATCACCTCCCTGGGAAGGACTTGTGCAAATTGAACAAGCTCATTCAAGTTATTGAGATTATTAAAGTCCAGCACAGGCTTCAACTCTAGTTTTTGCATCTTGGCTCTCCATTTGTTGAGGGTTTGGATTGATAAACTTCATTTAAACTCGGTAAAAATTCTTTTTGTATCGCTTCAAAAGCATCAGGATTTTTAAAGGTATTGACGATACATTTAATGAGCTCATCCTGCGGGGGGCGCCTATATTTCTTTGCTTCAGACACAATTGCATCACGAATGACTTTGGATAGTTTGATCCGCAGCATTGGATCTCCCTTTCGGGTAAATTGGCGCATTGTTAAGCTCCTTTATTCCTTAAACATTTGTATATCATTAAACTTATTATATTTAACCTTGTCAAATATTTTTATCGGTTTAATGAAAACCTTAACATATCTATATGAAAAAACATGGATTTTGTATGAGAAAACAGAAATGATATAATCACTGAAAATACTTCAAGAAATTGCGATGAAAAAAAGTCCCGCTCTTCCTCCAAGTTTAGACCTTGATACGAGTGCCAAGCGCTTAAAATATGTGATTGAACAGTCCGGAATTAAACAATCACACATTGCTAAAAAACTGGGCGTGACGCGTGGCGCAGTACACTATATTTTAAATAGTGGCGTCAAAAATTCAAAAAGCGCTAAAAAAATTGCCGCTGTGTTAGGCGTTGATCCGGAGTGGCTGGAAACAGGCATCAGTACCGCACCTCCCGGCACTGTGATCAAAACGAATCAAGGCGGCGTACCTGTGTATTACATTGATCAACTTCTCATTCATAAACATGATCAAAATAATGGACTGACTCCAATCAGCCAAGTTTTTGCGCAACGTCACTACAATGAACCCCTTTTTGCCATTCATTTATCTCAGGCCTGCCCTTTACAAAAGTTTGAATCAGGAGATATAATCATTTTGTCTAAACGTTTTATTTGCGACGCTGGAGATTGGGTGCTGGTTTATGAAGAAAAACAAGCGCGTATTGTTTTTGGCTTGGTGATCTTACAGGATGAGAATATGCGCGTCGTTCTTCATCATAAAACTGAGCCTCCTCTCAAGCTGAATGTAAAATCCGACCCACTGATGGGCGTATTTGTAGAGTCTATAAAATATGCTAAGATGTGAGTCGTTTTTTAAGCAAAAGGAAGCATGATAGTGCCACAAACAATGATTGAAGCCACGCATGATTTAAGGCCTATGATAGAAACAATTAAAGAGATCACCGAAAATATGGGCATACTCTTAACCCAACTCTATGAGACCTTAGGTCTCACTGACTCCAAACTTAAAGATCATTTTCAAACCTGCCTTTCCGCCATTGAAACCTTGAACGAATGTGCAGACTTTGTCATGATATACCTAGGAGTCTGTCGAACATGGATTTTGGAGTTTTCCAAAAATAGGACTCTGGATTTTTTCAGGAGTAATCGAAATATTTTTGGACGAAGGATGATGCTTAAAACAGCCGCAAATAC
>JBMDXV010000123.1:0-4329 GCA_048594525.1 Gammaproteobacteria bacterium
GCTCAGGCAAAAAATGAAAAATATGAATATAAATAAATCAACTTGTAAAATAATTAACCACTTTTGACTTTTGGATGAAAATGAGAGGAACTAATTTATTTTGGATTGCTATTTTGAAAATAATTTTGCAAGAGGCTCACAATGTTATGCTATTAAAAGAGATTTACACTTACGCTCCCCATGCTTCTGAAGAGCTTCTGTATCGGCGTTTGGTAGACTACTACTTAACACACTTTCACCCTGAAAAAGCTTTACCCAGCTTAATTCAAAAACTTCCCTCTTCTCTCCCTCTTTTGAAAGACTTTGCACTTTATTTTACAGGCCTGAATGCGCTCGCTTGTTTATTGGAACAGCGGCAGGAAGCCCTTCCGGAAGGGCTTCTCGCTCAGGCCAAGGGCGGCTTAAAAGACCTCACCTCTCGCTTCAGAAACGCATCAGACCCAAAAGATATTCAGACCTTAAGAGACATTTTTAACTTAAGCATCGTAGAAAATCTTAGGGGTAAAAATGGAGTTGATCCCATTGCAGATGCGTTCTGGTCGGCATTTAAAATAGGCAATGCTTCAGAGGCAGAAGCAACACCCCGAGACTAAATCAGTATCCAGCTTCCTTCTGGTGACGCACTGCCAAAATGACAACTGTACCCATGTCGATACGATAACGCACCGCATAGCCGCTATCACCAAAGTCTATCAACCATTCCCGATATTCGTCTGACATATCCTCAATCGGTCGGCCAATCTGTGGTTGATACCCAAGCATCTGAAGAGACTTCATAATGGTCTCAGCCGCCCGCTTGGCTGCCATCGGGTTCTTTGATTGCAAAAACGCGCGCAGCCGTTGTAAGTCCCGAATTGCACCAGCAGCATATTTTATTTGTGGCATAGGGGTACGGGCAGTTCGTTATCAGTCCCCCAACTGGCCAGCCATGCGTCTACAGCTTCGGCGGCCGCATGCAATCCTGTCATTTGGAATGTTTCCCATGCTTCTAGCGTGTCTTTGCGGAATGCCTCTCGTTTTTCCTCACGCTCAACATATTGCCGGATGGCTTCGCGCATCATCCAATGCGTTGTCCGACTCCGCGCTTCAGACAAGCGTTCAATACGCGTACGGATGTCGAAGTCCAGCTTGACCGAAATGGGGCGGGCAGTCGAGGCAGTCAAAGGAAATTCCTGGTTCGTTATGGATAGGTAATACTTTATCATACTTCATTGATGAATGCGATGTGTTTTTTAATTCACTTTCACACAGCTCTCTGTTCCATGCCCCCCGCCTTGAGCACGCATGTAATGGGGCTCATAATAAAATTTGGTAAAGCGGGTGATGTACTTGCCGCTTGAATCCTGCGCGCGTGAAATTGCGCCAATGGCAACACCATAATCGGTCGGTTCATTTTTTTGATCTGTATTTTGAAAATACATGGCGATCGAATCACCATGCGCTGAAACTTCTCCTACATAATTAATCGTGTTACTGCCCACATCAGTTGCCGTGAGCGTATACGCTCCAAAATTATGCTCAAAATCACTCGCCGCGGGATCAAGCGTTAGCGTGAATTGATCAGCGAGCGCGCCATCGTGACTGTCATAGCCTGTGCATCGATAGGTGCCTGCAATATGAAGCTCATCAACGACTTGGTCCGCCATCACAGAGGAAACCGTAAAGAGAGACATGCCTGTCATGGCGCTTAGGATTAATTTTTTCATTTTTTCTCCATTTTTTTAGTAATAAGCTTAATGATAGCAAATCTTCATTTACTAAGAAACATTGGAATGTAATTTGGGCTACTCGACTTCTTAGAACATCAAGGGGGACCACATGGCCTTCCCTCCTCGCTAAACGGACAAAAAGTTTTTATAATGCTCTCCTTTTTAAAAGTCCTCATACCATGACGCAAACTCTCAATCCTACTTTCGACTTTAAAGCCCTCACTGATACTGAGATTCAATCGCTGCTGAAGCAAGAAAATCTTGCTTTGACTGTGGAAGAAGCCAAGAAGATTCAAGACCTAGTTAAACGCCCGCCCACACTCGCAGAATGCGTATTGTGGTCAATTCAAGGATCGGAACATTGTTCGTATAAAAGCAGCCGGATTCATTTAAAAACCTTGCCCACGATGGCGCCCAATGTGATTCTCGGACCAAAAGAAGATGCGGGTGTGGTTGAAGTCGCGCGCGATCAAGCGGGGCATCGTTATGGGATTGTGATGAGCCATGAATCCCACAACCATCCGTCCCAAATCGTTCCCTTTGAAGGCGCGGCAACTGGCATTGGGGGCAATGTGCGTGATGTGTGCTGTATGGGCGCAGAAGTGATTGCCGTAGCCGATACTTTGCGCTTTGGGGACATTCACCATCCCAAAACGCATTGGATTGATCAGGGCGTCGTAAGCGGGATTGCGGGATATGGCAATCCCATTGGCGTTCCGAATCTTGCGGGAGATGTTTATTACGATTCCGCCTATCAGGAAAATTGTTTAGTCACGGTGGTCACGCTCGGAATTGTCCGAGATGATTTATTGATCCATTCCTATGCACCAGAAAACGCAGTCGGGTATGATTTAATTTTAGTCGGCAAACCGACCGACAACAGTGGTTTTGGTGGTGCAAGCTTTGCTTCGCTTGAACTCGACGAAACCGCCGCTGAACAAAATAAAGGCGCGGTGCAAGAGCCGAATGCTTTTTTAGGCCGTCATCTTTTAAAGGCCAATTACGCTTTGTTTAAAATCCTGGCCGACAAAAAATTAATCGACCGCGTGGGTTTTAAAGACTTAGGCGCAGGTGGCGTGGCCTGTGCGAGTGTTGAAATTGCAGAGGGCGCGGGCTATGGCGCGGAAGTGTATCTTGAAAACGTGCATACGAGCATGAGCAACCTCCCTCCCCAAGTGATCCTCTGTGCCGAAACGCAAGAACGCTACATGTGGGCCGTATCCCCTGAATTAAGCCCGATGATCTTGAAACATTACAATGAAGATTATCAGCTTCCGCGCGTATCGCGGGGCGCACGCGCCAGCATCGTTGGCAAGATTCGGGGAGATAATCAATACGTGGTGCAATATCAGGGCGAAACCCTCGTTTCCGCAAAAGCCTCAGACATCACCACCGGGATTTTGTATGATCGCCCGCATCACGCGCGCCCTGCTCCGGCGCCCGCTCGCGCTGTGGCCCGCGATTTTTTAAGCTTACTCAATAATGAAAACCTGGTATCACGCAAACCCATTTATGAATGCTATGATAAACAGGTGCAAGGCCGCACTGTGATTGAACGCGGCGAAGCGTCAGCTGGCGTGATGACCCCTTTCAACTCTGCTGATTATCCTGCTGAAATTCGCAAAACGGGTATTGCGCTTGCGGTTGCCCATAACCCGAATCATGGTAAAGTCGATGCCTACTGGACCGCTTACAACGCCATTCTATCGAGCATGCGGAAAGTCGTGGCTGTGGGCGCCAAACCCGCCGCTTTAACCGATTGCCTGTGTTTTGGTAATCCTGAAAACCCGGAACAGATGCATGACATCGTCGAAGCCATTCGCGGCATTAAAGACGCCTGCGAAAGCGTTCCCCTCTACGATTATCGCGACTCACCGACGCCCATCATCAGCGGCAATGTCTCGCTCTACAATGAATCCAGCAAAGGCGCGATTCCCGCAAGCCCCATTGTGAGTTGCCTCGGCGTCTTAGAAAACATCGACTTCGTCTTAACACCTGATTTTAAAAAACTTGACTCTGTACTCATCCTGGTCGGCGAGCGTAAAAATGAAGTCCTCCCGAAACCCGATGGCAAAAGGGTCGCCAAAGAATTATTCGCCATCCTCGACCTCGCACGTGAGAAAGTGTTGTTGAGTTGCGGCGTCATCGATCAGGGCGGACTCGCCTTGACCTTAATGACGATGAGTTTCAAAAACGAGATCGGCTTTGAGACCAAGAGCGATGTGGACCTCTTCACTGAAACGGGAGGCTTTGTACTAGAAGTTAGTCAAGCAAACTGGCCCACTGTCAAAAAAGTTCTCCTCGATCATGGCGCCTATTATACTGAACTAGGCCACACCGCAAAAGCACCTCAATTTGTAGTCAATGGAAAAGTCGAGCTTGATCTTGTAACAGCCAAAAATACTTTTTCTCATCACCTCCGCACTGTGCGGCACTAAAATAAACGTATGAAAATGAGGAGAACAGATGGTTACTTTGAAGGAAATAATTTAATGGATGCTTACCTAGGAGTCTGTCGAACATGGATTTTGGAGTTTTCCAAAAATAGGACTCTGGATTTTTTCAGGAGTAATCGAAATATTTTTGGACGAAGGATGATGCTTAAAACAGCCGCAAATAC
>JBMDXV010000124.1:0-6212 GCA_048594525.1 Gammaproteobacteria bacterium
GTGGTTTGACAATCGCTTTGTTAAATCTTCTGTATTCATCCTGCCTTCATGTTAGTTGAGTAGCTTGCTTATAGACCAATTCTCCTCTATATGCTACATCTGCATGCTTTGCGACCTGACCGCACTTTTATTCACACCCTCCTGTATCAAAAGGTTTGCAATCTCAGAAAAAACATGATACTCCTATAAAAAAGAACGATCATCCCTTGCTCGTTTTATTGTCACACGAGCCCGTGCCTTTGGATGCCCTCCTTGCGAAAACAGGGACTTCAATTGAAAGCTTGAACCATGATCTTTTGATGCTGGAGCTTGAAGGCGAGGTGCGCATGGTGGCGGGGGGATATGTTAAAAAAGATTAAAATAGGAACAAAATGGAAAATTTAGTCATTGTCGAATCTCCGGCCAAATGTAAAACCATCGGCAAATATTTAGGGCCGAATTTTAAGGTATTGGCCTCATATGGGCATGTGAGAGACCTTCCTGCTAAACGCGGCGCCGTGAATCCCGACGACAAATTTGCCATGACTTATGAAGTCATCGCAAAGAACAGTAAGCACGTCGATGAAATCGTTAAAGCCATGAAAGCGGCTAAACATCTTTATCTCGCCACTGACCCGGATCGTGAAGGAGAGGCGATTTCCTGGCATGTGTATGAGATCCTCAAATTGAAAAGAGCGCTCAAAGATAAGACCGTTCAGCGGGTGGTCTTTCATGAAATTACCAAGACCGCCATTCAGAATGCCATGGCGCATCCCCGCGAATTATCCATGGATCTTGTGAATGCCCAGCAAGCGAGGCTGGCGCTCGACTATCTCGTCGGGTTTACGCTCTCACCTGTATTATGGAAAAAAGTCGCGCGAGGGCTCTCGGCTGGTCGGGTTCAAAGTCCCGCGCTTCGCCTGATTGCGGAACGTGAAGAGGACATTGAAAAATTTATCACCCAGGAATATTGGAGTGTGCTGGCACCGCTCTCCAAAGATAAAGTGGAGTTCACGGCCAAATTATTTCAATATCAAGGCGCGCCCTTGAAGCAATTTGATATTTCCAATGCAGAAGAGGCTGCTGCCGTTAAAGCCACGCTTCTCACCGCGGCTGCGGGACAGTTGGTCGTGACCGCGGTTCAGAAGAAGCAGAAAAAGCGCAATCCGACCGCTCCTTTTATCACGTCCACGCTGCAACAGGAAGGCGTGCGGAAGCTTGGGCTTACCACTAAAAAAACCATGATGCTGGCCCAGAACCTCTATGAAGGCTTGGATACCGGCACTGAAGGGGTGGTGGGTCTCATCACGTATATGCGTACAGATTCGGTCACGTTATCTCAGGACGCAACGGCTGAAATGCGTGAATACATTATCAAAGAATATGGTGCTGATTTTTTACCGGACAGCCCTCGAATGTATAAAACCAAATCCAAAAGCGCGCAGGAAGCCCACGAAGCGATTCGCCCGACGTCTATTTTGCGTACGCCGCAATCCCTAAAAGCGCATTTGAGTCCGGATCAGTTTAAGCTCTATGATCTCATCTGGAAGAGAACGCTCGCCTCCCAAATGCAGCATGCGCTCATCGATATGCTGGCCGTTGACCTTGCAGCGGGGGACAAAGGCGTGTTTCGGGCGACGGGTTCATCCATTGCCAAGCCCGGCTTTATTGCCGTGTATCAGGAAGATTTTGACGATACCAAAACAGAAGAAGAGGACAACGCCCGCCTGCCGAATTTTAAAGAAGGCGAGATTTTTCCCCTCGAAGACATTCTGACCAAACAGCATTTTACCGAGCCACCACCGCGCTATTCAGAAGCCAGCCTTGTGAAATCACTTGAAGAACTCGGAATTGGTCGGCCGTCCACTTACGCCAGTATTATTTCGACCCTGCAAACCCGAGCGTATGTGAGCCTTGATCAAAAGCGCTTTAAGCCGAGTGATGTGGGGCGTATTGTCGCGAAATTCTTAACCCAATATTTTACGCAATATGTCGATTACGACTTTACCGCAAAATTGGAGGAGGAACTCAATAGCGTCTCGCGGGGAGAGGAAAAATGGATTCCGCTCCTCGAAAAATTTTGGACAGTTTTCAAAGCCAAAACGGTTGAGATTGAAGAAAATGTAAAACGCAGTGATGTGACCCATGAGGCGATTAATGAAGCCTGCCCGGAGTGTACAAAGCCCTTATCCATCCGTCTCGGGCGGAATGGCCGCTTCATTGCTTGTACGGGGTATCCTGAATGCAAATACACCCGCGCCCTCGAAAAGAAAGAAGGCGAAGCGGATGCGGCACCGGAACCTGTTCTCGATCGAACCTGTCCGACCTGTCAATCCCCTTTGCAATATCGCCTCGGCCGGTTTGGTAAGTTTATCGGTTGCAGTCATTACCCGACCTGCAAATACATCGAATCCCTCAATAAACCGACTTCCACAGGCATCACTTGTCCGATTTGTGAAAAAGGAGAATTGGTCGGTAAAAAATCACGCTACGGCAAATTGTTCTATTCCTGCAATCGCTATCCCGATTGCAAATATGCGATTTGGAATAAGCCCATTGACGAGCCTTGCCCAAAATGCGCCTGGCCCTTTCTCACCTTAAAAGAAACCAAGCGTCGGGGCGTTGAAAAAGTGTGCGTGAAGGAAGGTTGTGATTTCATCGGGCCCGGATGAGTTAGCCTCGTCTTGCAGGCGTGCTGTAATCTGCTATCATCTCAGGCATCGTAAATCAGGGAAATAAGCATGGCAAAGGCACCCAAACAAACAGCCTCTTTTGAGCAAAATCTCACGCGGATTGAAGCCTTGGTCGCAGAACTTGAGCGTCCAAACGTTCCTTTAGATGAGGCGATTTCTTATTATGAAGAAGGCGTTCGGCTCATCAAAACTTGCAATAAAATGCTGATGGAAGCGGAACAAAAAGTCACAATCGTTAATGATGAGCGCAAATGAGCCCGGATTTTGGGATCTGGCAAAAAATCTGTCATACGCGGGTGGATACCTTTCTGAAAAAGCAATTGCGGACCTCCGAGGCCTCCTTGCAGGATTTTTTTTTAGCCTTGCAATATGCCTCGATTGAAGGCGGAAAGCGAATCAGGGCCATGCTGGTCTTTGCCACAGGGGCGTATTTGAATGTTCCGGAAGCCGAGCTTGATATTTACGCCACAGCCATTGAGTTGATCCACGCCTTCTCGCTCGTCCACGATGATCTCCCGGCAATGGATAATGATGTCTTAAGACGGGGGAAACCTACCTGCCATGTCGCCTTTGGCGAAGGCCCCGCGATCCTAGCCGGAGATGCATTATTGACCGAAGCCTTTCTTGTTTTAAGTGGAACACTCACCCCTTATTTCAATAGCTTAAAGCGTATTAAAATGGTACAAGTACTTGCATCTCGCTCAGGACCCGTCGGTATGGCGGGGGGCCAGTATTTAGATTTACAAGGTGAAAAAAAGACCCTCACGCTTGATGAGTTGCTTCTGCTTCACCGCTTAAAAACAGGGGCCTTGATTGAAGCCAGTTTGGAGCTTCCTCTTTTATATGCTGAGCCTGTTCATGAGATTGAAAAGACACTACAAGCCTTTGGGAAAAAAATAGGCTTGATTTTCCAAATTCAAGATGATCTTCTCGATGTTAAAAAAACCAGTGCTGAACTCGGTAAAACTGCTGGTAAAGATCAGTCTCATCATAAGTCAACCTTCCCACAACTTCTCGGAATAAAGGGCACAGAAGCATTCTTAAAACAGGAATTGCAAGATGCGGGTGTCCTATTAGAATCGCTGCCGGGGGATAAAAACCTCTTGGAACTCGTCTTTGAGTACATTGATGCACGCGAATATTAACGATTTCATCACCTATCTCTATGCCGAAAAGCATTATGCCACGCATACGCTTAAAAACTATCGCCGTGATCTGGAATGCCTTGCCCTCTACCTTGAGCGATATGGGCTCACCTGGCAAGCGCTTGAAACCAAACATTTGCGTTCTTGGCTTGCAGGTCTTCATCAAAAAAGATTGTCAGCCCATTCAATCAGGCGAATGCTTTCCAGTGTGCGGACGTTTTACCGTTTTCTTGTAAAAGCAGGGCACGTGACGGTTAACCCCACTCATGAGGTCAAAGGTCCAAAGCTCCCCAAGCGCTTGCCAGAGAACCTCCAGGTAGATGCGACACAAGCTTTACTGGAAAGCCCTGCGAATGATGAGAGCGAACTCCACCTTCGGGATGTCGCCATGCTAGAACTCACATACGGCGCCGGTCTCCGCCTCGCTGAATTATGTGGCCTTACCCTCAGCGATATTTCCTGGAGCGAGCAGCTTTTGACCATCACTGGGAAAGGACGCAAAACCCGAATCATTCCCTTCGGTAAGCAGGCAAGGCTTGCATTAGAGGCCTGGTTGCCCCTGCGAGAAACGTTTAATAAAAAAAACGCGCCTCATCTTTTCATCAGCAAACAGGGAAGAGGGCTATCGCCTCGCAGTGTAGAATATCGTTTTAAAGCCTGGGGGCAGCGTGCGGGCACGAATTTGTATCCGCATATGTTGCGCCATTCCTACGCAACACATCTTTTAGAGTCGAGTGGCGATCTTCGCGCCGTGCAGGAACTCTTGGGTCATAGCAATATCAGCACCACCGAAATTTACACCCACCTTGATTTTCAGCATTTATTGAAAGTGTATGAAGAAGCCCACCCTCGGGCAAAAACGAAGACAGAGAAGCCCAAGCTCAATCACTCGTTCTCCCCGAATAGGGACTGAAATCCCGAATAAACTCACGGCGATAATATTTTAGTTCTTCGATGGATTCCCGGATATCTGCCAAAGCCTCGTGTTTGCTTTTTTTGCTAAATCCTTTATAGACGTCTTTTGCCCAGCGGCGCGCGCATTCTTTAAAAGTACTAACATCGAGTAAGCGATAATGAAAATAGGCTTCCAGCTCCGTCATGTAAATCTTTAAAAAACGTCGATCCTGATATACGCTGTTTCCACACATCGGGGAATGGCCTTTTTTGGTATATTCCTGCAAAAATTCAAGAGTGGCGGCTTCCGCTGCCGCTTCAGTCACCGTGCTGGCTTTAACGCGCTCAATTAAGCCGGAGGCTCCGTGATGCTTTTGATTCCAATCATCCATTTTAGCGAGGAGGGTATCCGATTGATGGATCGCAAAAACCGGGCCTTCTGCCAAAACATTTAAATCGGAGTCTGTCACAATCGTCGCCATTTCAAGAATGCGATCTTCTTCAGGATTGAGTCCTGTCATTTCTAAGTCAATCCAAATCAAATTTTTAGTTTTTTTCATAACGATAAAAGGCCCGAGTGTGGAGAGCGCTATTGTACTGCCAAACCGCTATAAAGCGCACGCGTCACATTTGCGGTCACTCATTCGAATAGCGTATTATATTTTTAAATATTTTAAAATGATAAAAAAATGCCTTTTGTCAAATTGAAAGAGATCAACGTGTTTTATTGCAAATCACGGGCAACAGCCTGGGGGCATTATTTTTTGCAACACCGAGGCCAGGAAATCTCCCGAGGCGCGCAAAAAAGCTTTTCTCCGGGTCGGGACAGCCGAAGCTGCCGAAGCCGCGGCTATTTTTGACAAAGACCCAACGAACTTAGAAAAATCGGACGCTTTTTTTGAAAAATGTGTACCTTACTTTTCTAAAAAGCCTTTGACTTTAACTCCTCCCGCAACGCTGAATCAGGAGCTATGGTTAAAGAATGCGAAAGAATGGAGCGAACTTGATTTACGTGAGACGCTTAAAAAGAACATCGCCTGTCCCGTCCTCATTCTTGCAGGCGAAGAGGATCCTAATCATCCCTTAAGTTGTGCAATTGAAACCGCAGCATGTATTCCAAAAAAATATTTATCTTTTGACCCTATTCCGGGAGCGGGCACGCCAGTATATCAAGATCAGCCTGCTGCTTTTAGAAAACAGGTCATTCGCTTTTTAAAAGCACTCGAATCGGCACACAGTCAATACTCACTTTGACAGCGCATTTTGTTTCAATTAAGCTTTCCACGTCTCATGAGACATTCTAATAGATTTCCCCGATATTTTTTTGCAATCGCTATTTCTTTTTTTAAACAAAATGGGAGAAAGATCATGAGTGTGCCAAGCAAAGCGCGTAACTTACAGGCGGTGAAAATCCGTCCTATGCAAAGGCTAACCACCAGCATAGAACTAACCGATACAGTGGGAATGGTAACAGACTCATTGAAGCTATCGGGAGGGACAG